>JBJOLO010000688.1:0-2992 GCA_046045565.1 Planctomycetota bacterium
CGGCGCGCTTGTTCACGCCTGCCGGATTGCCGTCGCCCCAAACATACGGAGGCAAAATCGTCTTGTGACGCTCGTCAATGATGTCCAACACGGCCTGGCCAACGAGGTGATTGCTGATTGCAAAGCATTTCAGTTCGTGACGCTCCAGTTGCTCCCGTTTCCGGGCGCAATATCCGTCATCGGCCAAGGCCTTGTCGACCTCGAAATGGTCTCCCCAGCAGGCAAGTTCGATCCCGTCGTATCCGAACTCGCGGGTCTTCCTGGCCATGTCTTCGAACTTCAGATCGGCCCATTGGCCGGTGAACAGCGTCAGGGGTCGAGGCATATCAAGCTCCTTCAAGGTTCGTTGGGATGAATGCAGGTACGCCGCCATTCTTACCTTCGTACTAGGCCGACGCAACCACCTCCAGGACCGGCTGAACCCCATGGGGACCATTCAGCCCATGGAAGATGGTAAACCCTAGGGATTTCTCGGCTTGCTCCGTTTCGCCGGCATCTCTGAAGCCGTCGGTGTGCCCACGCAGTTTCTCCAGCGCGACCACTCCGTCCGAGTCTGTTTCCTGCTGAATGGCACCCCTCGAAGAGCGGGTATTTTGAGGGTAATTGGGGTTTTTGGGATTCTGACGAAATATCATTGGCGTTGGATATCGATGGCAATTATGATTGTCTCGAGAGCCGACAATGGCGTTTGGTCAGAGAAGCAGGCTGGAGGAAAGTCATGAAGGTCCTTTCTATGATTCGCACGTTCGCGCCGATTCTGGCGTGTGGCGCATTGATGTTCTCTGCGGCGTCGAGTCAGGCCGCGAAAGTCAGTTCCAAGTCGGGACGTGCTGCTTCCGAGGCGGAAAAGCGTGAGACAATTGAACTGTTTTCCGCGATGAAGTCAGGCGATATCCAGGTCAAATTCATTGCGAACAGTTCGAGTCAAGCGAACGTCATTATCAAGAACAACACCAACAAGCCGTTGTCGATTCAGATGCCGGCTGCGTTTGCTGGCGTTCCCAAAGGTACACCGGTGTTGCCGCAGATGATGGGCGGCGGCATGGGTGGCATGGGCGGCGGCATGGGCGGCATGGGTGGCGGTGGCATGGGTGGTGGCGGCATGGGCGGCGGTGGCGGCCAAGGCATGGGCGGCGGCTTCGGCGGCGGCATGGGCGGTGGTATGGGCGGCGGCATGGGTGGCGGCATGGGTGGTATGGGCGGCGGTATGGGCGGCATGGGTGGCGGCATGTTTAATGTCGGCCCCGAAAAAGTTGGCCGCATCAAGGTTGCCTTGGTCTGCCTGGAGCACGGCAAGCAGGATCCCGACAGCCGTATGGAATACGAGATCCGTCCGATCGAATCGTTCACCAACAATGCCAGTGTTGTCGAAGTCTGCAAGATGCTGGCCCGCGGCGAAGTGACCCAGAATGTTGCTCAGGCGGCAGCGTGGAACCTGGCCAACGGTCTCAGCTGGAACGACCTGGCTCAGAAAGATCGCATCCGTCTGATGGACGGATCAGGCGAAAAGTATTTCAACATGGCCGAGGTTCGTGCGGCGATTCGCGTGGCGGATGAAGCCGTGCGTCGCGGCAAGGACAACCCGGTGAAGTATCCGGATGCGGGCAAGGAAAACTCGCTTAGCCAGCGATAGAGTTTTCCCGTTCGCATGCGAGTTGTGAAAGCATTCAACTCGCGGTGAATCCGATGATTCAGTGAAGAGGGCCCAATCGGGCCCTCTTTTATTTGATACCCGCCGAACGACTGGCGGTGTCGCCCGCAATTCACTCATCGCAGGCTCGAGTCGCAACGAGATTACGGGCAGAGACCGCTAGGGCCCGAGTCCTTCTTCCATGCGAACCTTGATCGCAAAGCGATGAGCCAGATCGAGTAGTCGATTACGGGCTGCAAGCCGCTCTTGGTCCAGTTGTCTACGCAGGTCAATCACCGTCTGATCATGCTTCGCCAGTTGCTGCTCGCGAGCGGTCAACCGCATTTCGCGGTCGTGGATTTCGTGGTGGCGGCGAGCCAGCCAGTCCTGCATCTCGCTTCGTTGTCGTCGCAGTTTCGCTTGCTGCTCGTGAAGACGCCGCGAGAGCTCCTCCGCTTCGCCCCGTTGCTCCAAGAGCGTCTGACTCGCCATCTGGTACTCATCGGCCAGTTGCGCTCGCGACGCGGCGATGGATCGAGCGAGTTCGGCGGCATCGAGTCGATCGGCGAGTTGTTGCCAGAGTTGCTCCAACACGATTCGCATCTCCAGCGAGTCGTGGTGAATTTTCGCGGCTTCCAAACGGACCTGTTCGACCGCCGCAGACCGCTTGGCAAGCGACTCTTCGCGACGACGTAAGTCGGACTCGGCCAGCTTCCTGTTGGCCTCGAATTCGCGCAGTGCTTCCTGATTTCTCTGCTGCTGTTCCTCCAAGGCCGCGAGACGCCCGGCGTGTTGGATCTCGAGATCCCGCCGCTTGCGTTCGCAGTCATTCCAGTTGTCCTGCAACAAGGATTCGAGCGTATTCAACTGTTGAATCCGTTCGCGGACCGAGCGTCGTTGCGATTCCAGCTCCTGCCAAGCTTCCTCGATCTTCGCCTTGTCTGGACTGCCGTTCGATGTGGCTGACAATGACGAGCTGGAAGAAACCCGTGGTGATTCCGGCACGCTGCCGCTGCCGGTGTGATTGTTTCGTTTCGTGTTGTGCAGTGGCTCAGTTTGGTCGACCAGCTCCGTGTTATTGTTACTGAGTGCATGGAATGCCTCGAAGCGAGCGTCGGCATTCAGTGCCAGCTCCATGGCCGATAAGTCGGCGAGCCGATTTTCTATTTCCTGAAGGCGCTGAGCGTCTTCCATTTCGCGTTCGACGCGCGTTGCATGATATTCGCGCACCTGCAGGCGAAAGGCTCGCCGTTCTTTATCGAGTTGCGACATCTGCGTGTGCAGTGTCGCCTCACGCTGATCGATTTCCTGCTGCTTAGCGCGGAGCAAGCTGGCGAGTTGGCTGGCTTGAAGACGCAAGCT
>JBJOLO010000729.1:0-4281 GCA_046045565.1 Planctomycetota bacterium
GTAGCTGTCCGCACCGGCGACACTGTCCCACTCCAATGTCGCGTACCCTTGAACTTTCACCGCAGCCGAAGGCTCGGTTCGTTTGCCAAAGGGGCCGATCGCAATGATCGCATACGAATGCGCGCCGGAGCCGTCATCGGAGACGCTGCGAGGCGGCTTGGGCGTGCGCAAATCATGCTGCTTCAGTTCGGCCCCCCACAGTTCAAGCCCATCGGCGGCGTAAGGTAAGCCGCCACCTCCGTAGCCGCCACCGCCGATCGACATGCCGCCTTGGCCGATGAGCGCATCGGTTAGCGGCTCGACATGATTCTCGCGAAACGTCTGAAACCGGATCCGCCCCGGATGACTTGCGCCGTTCCATCGCTCCCGCGGCAGTTCATGGAACTCGACACCCTCACCTTGAATGATCGCCATCTGCCGCCAAGCTCCATCGAGCCACACATTCCACGAGATGTGCCCCGGTGCCCGACGCAGGCTGCCGTCCGTCTCCAGCGCATGAAAACGATCGTCGAACGGATCATCGAGCTCGCCTTTAATCAACCGGCTTCGCACCCACAGACCACCGGGCCCATCGCCCAGCGCCCTCGCGTAAATGCCGCGAGGCATCTGCTGCTGCTCGTAATTCGCCTCCCAAGGCTGGCCGGTGTCGGAAACGATCAATTCCTTGCGGACGATCAATCGATCGACGTCCAATTCCCGAATCCGCTGCGGTTCCGATGTCGCCGCAATCAACAGGTAGGTCACGGTCACCGAAATGACCACCGTCATGAAACGCTCTTTCATGGCTCACCCTTTCATGGCTCTTCCATTCATGCCACTTCTTTTTGTCACGCTTCTGCCGGCAATCGATTTCACCGGAGAACGCTTTTCGCCACCGATTTCGGCGTCGAGCCGATGGCATACCCCTGAAATCAACCACCCTACCGACTCAGTCGCGAACGAGCATACCTGAATGGCGCCGTCGGGCGATAAAGTTTGAGAAACTTTTCCGGCCCGGACGCAACCCACCCCGCTCGATCGGGTTCAACCTTAGCGAATAGAATCTCCAACGCGCCCCGGTTCGAAGCAACGTGCCCGATGCCGAGGTCGCGTTCACCACCGCCTCAAAGGATTCTGCCATGAAGTCGCTTGCCTATTTATTTGCCTCGATCCTAAGCCTGACGCTGATCGCCTCGGTCCAGGCCGCCGATGACCCGACAGGAACGTGGACATGGAAAATGGAACGCAACGGGCAAACCCGTGAACTGACACTCAAGCTGAAACTCGACGGCGAGAAACTCACCGGGTCGATGCCCGGCCGTGACAACAATGAAACACCGATCGCCGACGGCGCATTCAAGAATGGCGAACTGAGTTTCACCATCACCCGCGAGTTCAATGGCAACAAGATGACGCAAAAGTTCTCGGGCAAGGTCAATGGCGACTCGATCAAGGGAAAGATCGAGAGCGAGCGCAATGGCGAAAAGCAATCGCGAGACTGGGAAGCCAAGCGTTCGAAGTAGCCCTTGGCGTTGCACTGCTCGAGCTATCCGACCGAAATCCGGCCGATTGATCGTCGGCCGACGCATCTTCTTTCACCGTCGCAGGCGCGCACCTTGCCGCCTGCGACTTTTTTGTTGACCGCCACTCGTTGATACCGGTTCGATCCTCCACGCAGTGCAATTGCAAACGGCGTGTGGACCGCGATCCGGCGAATCGCATTACTTCGCGAGGATTGGCCACGCAGGCTTGCCGGCCGTCGTGGTGCGGATGCTGTAGAGACTGCCTCCGGCTGTGACATAAAGCGTCTTCAAGTCATCACCTCCGAACGCACAGTTCGTGGTCTCATCGCGCGGAATCGATACGAATTTCAACAGCTTGCCTTCCGGGGAGAATACGTAGATGCCGGCACTCGGCGGATCACCCGTTTCGAATGGGGGCTGAGGCTTGTTAATTCCTGCCGCGACGTAGAGCCTGCCGGCTGCATCGAGTTTCATTCCGTCGGGACCGCGGGTCGACTTCCAGTCGTAGATCAGCTTGCGACTACGAAAGTCAACCGTACCATCGCTCTGCAGGTCGAATCGCCACAATTTGCGAGCACCCCCTAACGTGTTGTTGTTATTGTCGGCCACGAATAGGTATTTGTCGTCGTCCGTAACAACAAGACCGTTCGGTCGATCAACTTCGCGGGTAATAATGCGACTCACTTTGCCGTCCGGATCGATGCGGTAGACGCCCTCGACCGTCTTCCCTTGCTCGTCAAGCATCTCCATCCCCGTGCGTTCGCCATACTTCGGGTCCGAAAAATAGATGCGATTGCTGCTGTCGATGGTCAGGTCATTCGGTTGGTTGAATTTTTTCCCGCCGTAGTTGGCCGCCAAAACGGTCAAGGAACCGTCCTTCTCGATCCGTGACACGCGCCGTCTCGCCGGCTCGCAGAAAACCAAACGCCCCTCGCGATCGAACATCAAACCGTTCGAGCCGGCATTTTCGCGATACACACTTTGTCTGCCCGACCGATCTCGCAAATTGATATTCCCTTCGCCACTCGTCAGCAACCCTAACTCGGGATGCCACGCCGGTCCTTCTCCCGCGCCCGTCTCTTGCAGCAGTTCCGGCTTCGAGACAAACAACGGTGCACCCTCATCTGCCTGAAGCAACGTCGCGCTGAGCACGAGCAACACCGTGCCATATCGGCACACCTTTTCCCCGCCCGCACACATCGACTCGTAAATCCACCCAGCTTGCTTGAACAAACCGCTCATCACACCACCTCAACGAATGAAGACTCCGGGACAAATCAGCCACCGCAACGCACGTAATCCGGCGGTTGTCATCATACACGCGAGGTGGTGTCCGACCGAAGTCGCACAGCACCCCATTCGCAAAGCAAGCACCGCGCACCGCCACTCATGATCATCCGTGCGAATCGTGCAACACGCGACCAAACGCGAACCAAGTTGACGCGCGACGCAAATGCTTTTTTCCCGCCCATGCTTGCTCTTCGGATTTACAGTTCTACAATGGCGACAGACACTTCGTTTGGGGGGGCGCATGATTTCCTAGCATGTGGGGCCTGAACGGTCTACTCAAGGACGAATTCCCATGACTCCATCGCTGCCGAAACCAAAGCAATTCGATCATCGCCTCTTTGAAGAGTCGAGCCTGGACGAGGTGACGAAGGCACGTGGCTCCGCAGCCGTGATCGAGGCTACGCAATCGACTGCCGAGACCGGCACCGCTCCGAACGATTTCGAGCAACCACAGAACGGCAAGGCGAAAGATCGACTTGCGATCGTGTTGATCGAGGACAACCGAATCGACTCCCAGATTTTTCGGGAAGCCGTTCATCGCAGCGGGAAACTGGATTGCGACATCACCGAATTCGTGGAACTCAACACGGCCCTGCATTATCTCCGGGAGCACGTCGCCGATTTGGTCGTTATCGACCTGAATCTGCCCGACAGCGTTGGTTTGAATACGTTTCGCGAAGTCCGCACTGCCTGCAAATCACCGATCGTTGTCTTGACCGGTGATGACAAAAATGACCTCGCCGTGGAAGCCGTGAAACTGGGGGCACAGGACTTTCTCGTGAAAGGCAGCATCAACATGCAGACGCTCTCGAGGGCGATGCAGTTTGCCTGTCAGCGAGCCAACCTTCAGCGTGTGGAGCAGGCCTTCGCGAAGCAACAAAAAGAACTGGAAGTTCTCGCCCAGATTCAATCGCACTTGTTGCCATCCCGACCGATGCTCTCACTCGCGAAAACTCAGTTCAGCGCCGCCGTCTATCCGGCGGACCAGGCGGGAGGCGACTATTGCGACCTCGTTTTTTCCTCTCCGACCCGCTGCGATTTGATTGTCGCGGATGTCTCGGGGCACGGACTGCGGGCGTCGCAATCGATGCTGGCAGTTCGAGCCACCCTCCGAGCACTCTGCAGCCAACTCCGTGATCCACTGGAGATCATGCGCACCGCCGATCGCCTGCTTGCCGACGAACTTCGAGCGGGCGATCACTTTGTCACCATTCTCCTGGCCGTCGTCGATCTCGATAGCGCCACCATCACCCATACCTCGGCCGGGCACGCCGGATACCTGCTACGCGGTAACCAGGAAGTCGAACGGCTTAACGCGCACGTGCCGCCGCTCGGCACAATCGATATCGCCTGGAATGAAACGCATCGCACCGTCACCCATTTGCAATCGCGGGACCTGCTTTGCCTGCCGACCGACGGCGTCGTCGAAGCCATCAACCAGCAGGGCACCATGTTCGGGATCGACCGCATGCTCGAAACGCTTCATACA
>JBJOLO010000733.1:0-5691 GCA_046045565.1 Planctomycetota bacterium
CACTTTCGACGAATCGTGTGCGCTGTCGATCAATCGCCGGCGTCCGCTGTGGCGCTGACGCATGCGGCGAAACTCGCACGATCGTTTCGCACTTCGCTGTCGATCGTGAGCGTCATTCCCGAAGTCAGTTGGTGGCAGACACTCCGGGAACTTGGCGATTTCGCCCACTTCAAGGCAGAGCACGATCAAGCGTGGGAAAAGGAATTTGAACAGTTTCTCTCGTCGATCGACCTCTCCGGCATCGAAGTCGAAAAGGAGGTCCTGGAGGGACGAGCCGACCAGAAAATCATCGAGAATGTGGAAAAATGGCATGCCGATCTGCTGGTCATGGGTGCCACGGGCCGATCGAGCAGCGAGCGGCTCGCGTTGGGAGCAACGGCGCGTCGTCTGGTGCGACACTTGCCTTGCTCGCTGCTGCTGGTCAAGAAAGAGTCCGTTGATTGAGTTATCGCGTCCGCTACCGCATAATGCTGCTGGGTTGTGACGCTGACGCCAACGGAACGCTGTGGCCATGTTGCATCTGGTAGATTGGTTGCGATCGCCTCGCGGACAAATGACGCGCCGGAATTGGTTGTCTTTGGGAGCGTTTGGTGCCGCGTGCGGACTGGCCAGTCGACCGCGGGTTGGTTGTTCATCACCGCAGACCGAAATCAGCACCGGTCATGGTCGCGCGAAATCGGTCGTGGTGGTTTTCACCCATGGCGGCCAAAGTCAAATCGATATGTGGGATCCCAAGCCCCAGGCGCCACTGGACGTGCGGGGCGATTTTTCAGCGATCTCGACAGCGTTGCCCTCCGTTCATTTTTGCGAACATATGCCTCGCATCGCGCGATTGGCAGACCGGATGACCGTCGTTCGCAGCATGTCGCACGAAGATCTCGATCACGGATCGGCCGTCTATTTGGCCCTTACGGGTTTCTATCACGCACGGCGATCGGGAAATCCGCCGCCAAGTCCCACCGATTTGCCGACGCTGGGAGCCCTCGTGCGCCGCCTCCAGCCGCGTCGCGATCAGATCGCCACGGCTGTGCACCTCAACGCGCCTGCCTTGGTTCCCACAGAACCCTCCCCCGGGCAATTTGGCGGGGTGCTCGGAAAGGCGCTCGAACCCCTCGTCATCGGCGACCCTCGTTCGACGACCGCACCGAGAAACTCGAGGGACTCATTGCCGACAGAAGCACCTTCGAACGCATTCGCGCCGCCCGACGCGATCCGTTCGCTGCCGCTCGATCGGCCCTCCAACGGTGTGATCGCGGGCTTGGCACCACGACTCGACTTGCCAGCCTCGCGATTGGAAAATCGCCTGGCGCTGAAACAAACGTTGGATCAGGTCTCACGCCAACTCGATCAGCACGTCGGGGCGATCGACTTCAACAATCAGTATCGACAAGCCTACGAAATGCTGGCGTCGCCACAGGCAAGATTCGCCTTTGATTTGGGCAATGAACCAACCCAAGTCCGGGAACGGTATGGCTTGGATCGGTCCGGGCAATCGTTGCTGTTGGCACGCCGATTGGTCGAAGCGGAGATCCCCTACATCAATGTCATTTGGAATACGTCCAATCGCGGACAGGATCGGGAGCCTGATAACACCGATTGGTACGGTTGGGATACGCACAACGATATCTTTGATGCGCTGCGCGATCGTTTGCTGCCGCGGTTTGATCAAAGTTTTTCGGCGTTCATTGAAGACCTGGATGAACGCGGATTATTGGACACGACGCTGGTCATAGGTATGGGGGAGTTCGGTCGAGCGCCGCGCGTGGCCGTAGAACGGAATTTTGCGGGCAGTTCACCGGGGCGAAAACATTGGCCGACGGTATATTCGATCGTCATGGCGGGCGCCGGCGTTCAACGGGGGGCGGTTGTCGGCGCATCGGATCGGATGGGCGCCGAACCCGTCACGGAACGGTTCGGCCCGTGGGATGTCGCGGCGACTATCTTTCACGCGCTCGGCATCGACTACCGATCTCACTACCGCGATGCGCTCGATCGCCCCTTGGCTCTGTGTGACGGCCGTCCGATCCTTGCTGCGTACTGATCCCGATCGACGGGTTGCTTGCTCGCGGCCGGCAAAGCGTGCGTGCCAAGAAATGGTGAATTACGCGAGAACGTCCAGGATGGGCGATCCTCCGCGAGCAATCGGGAAGGGCCGGCCAAACGGGTCGCGCACGAGCATGTGCGGATCGATGCCCAACAAATGATAAATTGTGGCAACCAAATCGGCAGGCGGCACGGGATTGGACGCTGGATACGCTCCCTGCGAATCGCTGGCTCCAAAAACGCATCCCTGCTGAACACCGCCACCGGTGAGCAAGCTGAATCCGCACTGGGGCCAATGGTCTCTGCCTGCCTTGCCATTAATGCGGGGCGTGCGCCCCATCTCTCCCATCACGATCACCAACGTGGAATCAAGCAGGCCCCGCTCGGCGAGATCATCGATCAAGGCCGGGTAGAGTTGATCGAGCAGCGGCAGATTGAACTGCTTGAGCATTCCGAAATTGTTTTCATGCATGTCGTATGCATGACCGTAGTGGCGGAAGATTTCCTGGTGGACGCTGATGAACGGTACGCCGACTTCCACCAGTCGCCGCGCGACCAGGAGGCTGTTGCCGTAAAGATTGCGACCGTAGCGATCTCGAATCGAGGCCGGTTCCTTCGTCAAGTCGAACGCGTCCCGCGTCTTGCTGGTGGTGAGCAAGTCGACGGCTTGACGCTGGAATGTGTCGAGTCTCGCTTGCGAAGCTGATCGACCCAATCGGTTGAACTCATCATCAAACTGCTGCAACAACGAACGTCTCGCTGCGAATCGTCCGGCATTCATGGTGGTTTGCTGGTCGAATCCGGGAAGGATCGGTTCGCCCATCGGCATGACCGGATCGTAGTATTTGGTTTTGGGTTCGCGATCGAACGTGGGATTGCAGGTCGAGAAAAGCGGATCGTATTGACTGCCGAGAAAGCCGCCGTACGGTCCGCCCCGTCGATAGTTTTCGCCCGATCCCGGATAGCAGGGCAGGCAGACCGCTCCCGGTACGCCGTGACCACCGCGGCCGAGGTATTGGCAGATCGCACCGATATCGGGCGGGTCCGTTTTTTGAGCTTGCAACTGGGGATTGGCTTCCGTGTACCCCGTCATGATCGCCAGGGGATCGTGCGAGTTATACGAATGGGTGACGGTGCGAATCAGGGTCGCCTTGTGCATTCGCCTGGCGATATTCGGCAAGAGCTCACAAATCTGCAGGCCCGGAACGGAAGTGGAAATCGGCTGGAACTCTCCTCGGATTTCAGCCGGCGCCCCCGGCTTTAAATCGAACATGTCGAGATGACTCGGACCGCCCAGCAGGTTAAACAGAATGACCGACCGCACGCGGGCATCATGGCTGCCTCCCGAGCTCCGCTTCGTCTGCTCTGCAGCTCGCAGCATGCCAGGCAACGACAGACCGAATAGCGAAAGTCCGCCCACGCGCAACAGCGCCCGCCGATTCGGTTGAATGCCGTCCGATTGAACGCGGTGGGACGAGTTGCCTCCGGAAACGGGTTGCACGCTTCTCTCCCGATGCTTGTACGATCGCCACGCTGAAGAACGAACTTGTCGAGTAGCCACCATTCTTGTACCGCGGTATCGATCGCGTCAAGAAAAGATCTGGTTCATCGCGGTTCGATTCGTCACCGGATCCGCCGCCACGCGCTGATCGGATGCCGCGGACTTTCATTGAGCACCGGCCATCGCATATGCTCAAGGCCCGACCATTGCGATAAATCGAGTGACCACGTGCAGTTGCCGTGCTGGTTGCCTGTTTGAATAGGAAAAACGTTTGCCTGCTGGATGACGAAGGAGTGCGCAAGTGATACGACGTGCAATCAGGATATTTACTGCAGTCGCCTTAATGCTTTCGTCCGCGAATCTAGGGGCGCAAACTGCAAACAAAAAAAGCACTTCGACCGCTGGACGCGATCCTGCCGGGCAGAAACTGGTAGCGCATTGGCCGCTCCATGTAAACGGCAAGGACGCTTCGAAGCCGTCCTCGAACGCTGCGGTACGCGGTCTGGTGTTTGAGGACGGTACGCTTCCTTCGGGGACCAAGACGGTCGCGCGATTCAACGGTCGCGATAGCGAAATCGAAGTGCGTGGCGAAAATACTCCGAGACTCGGAAGCAAAGAATTTACCCTCTCCACGTGGCTGCAAGTCGATTCTGAGTTGGATGATTTGCCCGGCGATGTCCTGAGTCAGTATGACGCGGCGAGCCGGCGCGGTTTTCACCTTGCAGTGAAGACGAATAGCGGCGTCACTTTCTCGCAGGCCAATACCCGACAGTTGCAGTTCGCCATCGATGACGATCAGTGCGAGGCGACTTGGACCGATTGCGGTCGGCCCGGCAACGCGCTGTTGGCGTTTTCGATGGCCGTTCACAACGGACAACTTTATGTCGGGACCTGCGAACCGGGGCGAGATGAAACAGGGCGCGTGTATCGATACGAGGCGCCGGACCGGTGGATCGATTGCGGAGCGTTGGATCGCTCGAATTCGGTGACCTCGATGGTTGAATTCAACGGGCATCTTTATGCCGGCACGGGAAAGTACCGGGTTGCCGGATCTGCGCTGCCCGAATCAGAAAATACCGAAACAGGGGGACGTGTTTTTCGATACGAAGGAGGGAATCAATGGACCGATTGCGGCGCATTGCCAAATTGTGAGGCGGTTGGCGGCATGGCCATTTATCGCGGTCGACTTTATGCGTCGTCACTCTATCGGCCTGCCGGCTTTTACCGATTCGAACCGCCCAACCAATGGATCGATTGCAGTGTGCCGGTGCGACCCGAAGACCTGCCCGGCGAACCGGCCACAATGCGCGTCGAGGCCTTGGGCGTTTTTAACGGCTCGCTTTATGCAACCTCCTACGACGGTGGACGCGTGTTTCGATACGACGGGCAGAGTTGGCACGACTTCGGGCAACTGGGAGCACCAATGCAAAATACTCAGACCTATGCGTTTGCGGTTCGACAAAGCCAACTGCTTTGCGGCACATGGCCGACGGGCCGTGTTTACCTTCGAGACAAGGCCGATCGCTGGAATGATTTGGGACGACTCGGCGAAGAACTCGAAGTAATGGGCATGATCGTGCACAACGGCCGCTTGATTGCCGGCACACTGCCTTCGGCCGAGGTATACGAGTTCCGAAGCGACGGAAACTGGAAGCGGCTGGCCCAACTCGATCAGACGCCCAATGTGAAATACCGTCGAGCGTGGACGATGGCCGAGTACGGCGGCAGATTGTTCTGCAGCGTCTTGCCGACCGGACGCATTTACTCCTGGCAGGCAGGTCGTATTGCCATGAGCGACCGGTCGCTCGATGACGGTTGGCATCATGTGATCGCGTCCCGCACCAAAGAACGTCTGGAATTGCGGGTTGACGGGGAACTCGTCGGTACCTCGGCACCGTTCAACGGGGTCGAGTACAACCTGGATAGCGATCGTCCGCTGTATGTCGGTGCGGGACCGAACGATCATTTTCTGGGCAGGCTCTCCGACTTAAAGATCTATCAATCGGAGAACCATTAACGCGAGAACCATCGATCGGACAAGTAGTCGCAGTCAGTTCAGCTTGTGCTTCTTGAAGAAGTCCCAAATCAGATCGTTTGCCGAGATGGTCTTGGTCGACTTGCCGATGAAGCCGACGGGTGGCTGCTGG
>JBJOLO010000745.1:0-8032 GCA_046045565.1 Planctomycetota bacterium
CATTCATTCGCTGAATGACCTGAATCAGGCCTCGCGAAGTGTCCTCGAGCAAGAGTTGGCGGCGCGGGATTTTTTTCCGGTGATCGAACAGGTGCTGGACGTCTCGAGTCTCTCGGAGCCATGCGAATGGACCGTGGTGACCGACCGCGGTCCAACTCGTTTTGTGCTAAAGAGCGAAGAGGACGTCCGGCGGCTCGGACCCCATCGAGCCTACATCGTCGACTCGCACGGGATCCGGTACATGATCCGCGACTCCCGCCAGCTGGATGCAAAAAGTCGTCGCCATGTGGAATGGTATTTGTAGAAGTGCCGTGACCGGCGATTGGCGAATGCGAGTTCGCGTTTCGCCGAGTCCGTGTTTTGCCGAACCGGCCGGCGATGGCTTGCCGAGTGCCGGAGCCGAAAATAGGATGAGAACCCGCGAGTTGGACGACGTTCCTGGAGGCAAGTCGATTTGCCTTCACGCGACGTGGCCCGAAAGTCTCTGATGATCAGGTTCTCCAGTTCATGGTCATGACGCTCGCGGTCATGACTCTGGCCGTCGTTGCATTCCATCAAGATCAAGGAAACGTATCCGTGCCGATCGCCGTTGCATGTCCAAATTGTGGCCGTCGTCATCAGGCTCCCGATTCTCTAGCCGGTTCGGCCGCAAAATGTCCGTGTGGCGCTCAGATTGCCATCCCCAATCCGGCGGCCAGTAATCTACCGGCTACCGTCTTGTTTACCTGTCCTCGCTGCAAAGAGACGCAGGTGCTTCCCGGGAAGCTTGCCGGCACGCAGACGCAGTGCAAATGCGGTGCGCTGGTGATGGTTCCGCTGCCCGAAGGCGTGGCGCGAACGCAATCGATTCTCGATGAATTGACAGAGAAGGATTGGCTCAAAGCGATGCACCCTGAGGCGACGAAGTCGGCGGAAAAAGGCCACCATGCCGGCCAGCTCGCTTCGTATGCAGACTTGATGCGCGCGGAAAAAGGCGACGAATTCTCCGGACCTGCACGCACCGTCTTTCAGATGCTCGTCATTCCCGCAATCCTGACGCTGCTCGTCTCGATCATCAGCATTATCCTCAGCTTCACCCTCGAGGACTTTACCGCCGAACTGCAAAAACGGGGCGTATCGCAGGCGGTGCTGATCGGTTTATGCGTGTTGCCCATCCTGTGCAGCGTTGTGCAGATCATCGCGGCGACCATGATTCGCAACGGGAGTTCGGCGGGCATTGCGATGGGCTACGTCGCCGCTGGAACGCAGTTCGTCGGCACCATGTTCGGACCGATCTTCGGCATTCTGGTGATCATCAAGCTGCAGTCGCCCGGCGTGAAGACCTACATCGAACTCACGCAAAAACGCCTGGCAAAGAAAGCAGCCGAGTCGAAAAAGAAGTAGCCGCGTTGCGATGGGATCTGTAGGGTGAGGCTGATCAGCCTCACCGTTTCGCGTGGCTCGCGTTGTTCACGCGTGGGATCGCCAGGATTCTCGCGGCGGATGCGATCCTGCAACGCTCCGTCGGCGATCAGGCCAGGAGCGGCGTGACGACGTTTCCGTGCACGTCGGTCAGGCGGAAGTCGCGGCCTTGGAAGCGGAACGTCAACTGCGTGTGGTCGATACCGAGGCACCGCAGGATTGTCGCATTCCAGTCGTGCACATGCACGGGATCGCGCACGACGTTGTAGCAATAGTCGTCGGTCTCGCCGTATGTGATGCCGGCTTTCAATCCGCCGCCGGCGGCCCACATCGTGAAGCAGCGACCGTGGTGATCGCGTCCGTAGTTGTCCTTGGTCAGCGCCCCCTGACTGTAAACCGTTCGGCCGAACTCGCCGCCCCAGATTACGAGGGTCTCATCGAGCAGGCCGCGCTCCTTCAGGTCTTTCACCAGTGCGGCGCTCGGCTGATCGACGTCCTTGCATTGGCCGCGAATCTGGGCGGGTAAACTCCCGTGCTGGTCCCATCCGCGATGCATCAGTTGCACGAAACGCACGCCCCGCTCGACCATCCGTCGCGCCAACAAACAATTCCGTGCGAAGCCGCCGTCGACGCCGGAATCGTTGATGCCGTACATGTCGATCACCCGCTGCGGTTCGTCCGAAAGGTCGGTTAATCCCGGCACCGAACTTTGCATCCGGTAGGCCATTTCATACTGCGCGATCCGCGCGTCGATTTCGGGATCGCCGACACTTTCCGCCGCGATCTGATTCAGTTGCGCGACTCCGTCGATCATACTGCGACGCACCTTGCGGTCGATGCCATGGGGATTGGATAGGTACAGCACCGGATCGCCGCTGCTGCGGAAACGAACGCCCTGATGCTCACTGGGGATGAAGCCGCTACCCCAGAGTCGGGAAAAAATCGGCTGGTCGATCTTGTTTCCGCTGCCTTGCGAGATCATCACGATAAAGGCCGGCAGGCTGTCGGTTTCGCATCCCAAGCCGTAGCTGAGCCATGCACCAAGGCTGGGGCGCCCCGGCTGCTGCGAGCCGGTCTGCAGGAACGTGATCGCGGGATCGTGATTGATCGCCTCGGTGTTGAGCGTCTTCACGATGCACATCTCGTCGACAATCTTTGCCGTGTACGGCAGGAGCTCGCTGACCCAGGCCCCGCTCTTGCCGTGCTGGTCAAACTTAAAAATCGACGCGGCACACGGGAAGGAACTTTGGCCTGAAGTCATGCCGGTCACACGTTGGCCCATGCGAACCGTCGCCGGCAACTCGGTGCCGTTGAGTTCCTTGAGTTTCGGCTTGTAGTCGAACAGATCGATGTGCGACGGGCCGCCGGACATGCAGAGATAAATCACGCGTTTGGCTTTGGCGGGGAAGTGCAGCTTTGAGAGGATCCCGGCTCGGCCGCTCGTTTCGGATTGCGCCGTGCTCGACACGCCCGGCGCCGGCTCGCGCCCGTAGCCGCTTCGCTGTAGCAGTGATGCCAACGCAGCCGTGCCCACAGCCGATGCGGTGCTGCCCAGGAAAAGTCGTCGATTCAGCCCCCAGTTCGACCCGGTCGAAGTCATGCGCGTGGTCCCCTTTCCGGCTACCATACGGCAGACTTGCCGAAGTTGCAATCGCGTCGGAAAGCCGCGGTGAAAAATGCGCGAAAAACGGGCCGGGAGATGCGCAAACGTTGTCCGTCGAATCGTTCTCCGTGTCGCTGCGGCTCTGTGTGAAATACCAAGAACGTCTGTGAGTTCTTGATCACCTGGAGGCACGGAGAAGACGCCGTGCGCCCTGGCTCCGTTGCAGATTTGCGAGAATCTTGACGCCGGTTAGGAAGGCCGTTCGCGGTGGATTGCTTCGACGACGGCTCGGACGCGTTCGCCTAGTCCGCGACGCTCGTGACGGATGCCGATGGTGCTGAATTCGGAGGTCAGAGCTATCGGGGCTCGCTCGCCCGGTGTCTGCAGCACGGTTGCGTCGACGGGGATTCCTTGACCGATGACGATCTGGGTGCTGCCTTGATCGACGGAGTTGGGGGAGATCAAGGTCGTTGGTAAGGAACGAAATAAAGTTTCTGCGGAAGTTACGTTCATGATTACAGTCCAAAACGAGGACGGGAGATGGCTGCCGATTGCAGAAAGTCGCTCCGCCACGGATCGCGTTTCAGTTCGCCGCGTAGGCCGTGCAGGGAGACGATTTCCTGACCTGAGGGCCGAGTGTTTTCGCCGATGGAGACCTGCACGGAATGCAGCACCAATCCCAGGCCGCGGGGGAGCACCGATTGCTCGATCGCATCGAGCAATCGCTTTAATAAATGTTCGTGACGCTGTGGCTTTCTCGCCAAATAGTTGATTGCCCGTTTCACGTCCGCATGGTCGGTGATCCGGCGATCTGGCAAGTACGCAAAATGCGCGATACCCAGATTGGGTGTCAAATCATGCTCTCGCAAACTGACAAAGTGGCAACCCGAAAGGACGATTAACTCATCGACGAACGGTTGCCCGTCCGCGTCGATATTGGCGGCACATTGCCACGGAATCTGCACCTCGCTTAACGGGTTGGAAATAATGTCCTGATAGACTTGCGAGATACGCTCAAGGGAATTGCTCATCGTGTCGGCTTTTCCACTCGGCGCTAAAGTTCGCAGCATGTTGCTGACGCTCGATTCGATTTGATCGAGCGATATCGGCTTGGGGGACAGTGTCGACTCGCGTCCGAGCACCTTGCTTGCAGATGAATCATCCATGCGTGTCGCAGTTCACTCCGTGAGATCGTTTTGTAGTTCGTGCCCAGAAATTGACTGTTGGTGTTGCGAACCGCGAACGAGCGGTCGGGAAGTTTCCCAGGATCTGCCTGCAAAGGGACAGCAAGATCGACCGGAAATCGCCGCGATTTTTCCGGCCTAGCTGAGAAGTTCGCGTCGCCTGACGATACGCTCGGCAAAGTTTGCGCAGTCGCTACGATCGGCGGGAGGCGATGGCGGGGCGTTAGGTTGCGCTGAGCAACAGGGCCAATCGCTGCAGGGCCCGACTGTAACGCTTATTGGCCGCCTGCTCGGTGATTCCGAGCGATTGGGCGGCCTCGCTGTTGGACAGAAAATCAAAATTGCGAAGCAAGATAATTTCGCGATCGAGGTCGGCAAGTTTCGCCATCGCCTTGCGCACCGATTCGGTCAGTTCCTGATTCTCCACAAAGTGGCTCGGGCTCTCGGCCGGACGAGCATTGCCCAGGACATCGGACTTTTGCTGATCGAGTGACACCTCGCGGTCCAGCGAACGGCGCTTGGCCTGTCGATGCAGTCGCCAGGCGATCGCCATCCGTTGCCGGACGGTTCGGTGCAACCAGTTCCGGAAAGGCATCGGACGGCGCTGCACATAGTCATCCAGGCGCCGGACGACTTCGATTTGGGCTTCCTGGATCAAGTCCGACGCATCCAATCGACCCCGCATGCGCTCGTCGATCTGCCCTTCGATGATACCGCGCATGTACGGCCGATAGCGGCTCAAGAGGTCTGCAATCGCGGCATGGTTGCCTTGCGAATAGGCACGCAACAAGCGATCGGTATCACCGCCATCGAACTGGTTCATGGTGTTCCTCGCTGGTGGTGCGCTTCGCATCCAGGATAGGTTGCCAGGGCAACTTCCGATCGGTCCGCAAAACCAGGGCCTGAATGCGATCGGGAAAGTGCCCCAAGCGTATCAATTCGGAGGGGTTCGACACAAGAATATCGTCCGCATGGGGGATCGCCGATTCGCGGACGGCAAAAAGTTCCTCGCCTGTACTGACGTGCCAGAAGAGCATTTCGCCACGCTCGCCCAAGGTCACCAGAATTCGCCCCAGTCCTCCAAACGCCGCGGACACGGGCGACTCCTTGTGGCCTTGCATCGTTTTCAGCCGTTTTCCCGTTTCCAGAGACCAGAGATTGACCCGGAAGTCTTGCCCCACCGTTGCGGCCAACGCCTGCGTGGGCGATACGGCGACTTTATTCACCATGTTTTCATGCGCGTCCCACACGAACTGCTGACGATTGCGATGCAAATCCCAAACGAAAACCTTCGATCCCGACGAAATCAGCAGCTGCCGACCGTCGCGGGACCAAGTCAAGCCTTGCACCGGACTGAATTCCTGCGGCAAGGTCTGAATCGGTGCTCCATTCGAAATGCGACGAATCCGAATTCTTCCGTCGCCATCGGCGGTTGCCAGCAATTGGTCATCCCGGGAAATAGCGGCCGCTTCAATGTGATTGCATCCCAACTCGAATTGATGGTCAATCGATTGTGTTTCAAGATTCCAAACCACGGCCTTGCCAGTAGGCCGTATGAGGCCCTTCAGTTGCCGCATGTCCTCAATTGGTCGAGGCGCATCAAACGTGCCGTCAGTGGAACGACGTCGGTAGCCGAGGATACGGTTGGGGGTCGCGCACACGATGTCTTGAACGGTATCGCCATTGAAATCGATCCAAGCGAGTCGCGAATCCTCGCGGGCAGCAGGATCCACGATGGTGCCGGCAGCAAACTTTCCCGCGCCTTGATTTCGCCACCAGCCCAATCCGTTGGAACCGCTTGCCGCAATGTCGGTCAGCCCGTCGCCATCGATGTCGGCAGCCAGCAGGGCAGACGGTTGGTCCCAGCCGACAACGATGTCGCTGGAAACTTGGAGTCGATCGTTTTCCGCATTGGAATACCATCGAATCGCACCGTCGTCCTGCGTCGCCAGGATCAGATCAAGTTTGCCATCGTGGTCCAGGTCGGCCGTCGCAAGCGCACAGGGACTTCCAGGGACGTTCTCATCGAACTGCTCGCCGTCGTAGCGCACGAATTGCAGTTGAGGTGATGTCGATCGTAATTGCCAACATGCAGGCAATCGCGGTTCGTGACTCGAGACAACGGACATTGCCCGATGGACTTGCGTGTCCGTCTCGCCGAGATGCGGTTGACTCCATCGACCGTTACTCGTCCGCTCCTGTTGGATGCAGGCACCCGATGCCCCGAAGCCTGCCAGAAGATCAAGGTCTCCGTCGCCCTCCAGATCCAACTCGAAGTACTTGTCCCGTTCTTGCAGCAACGAGTCATGTGGCGACGTGATTTGATTGGCGATGAGTAACACCCGCTTGGAATCATGCGTGAAGCACGTATGCAGGTTCGATCCAAAAAAAGGCAGTCGCTGCAGCTGATGGTCGCCCCGACGCATGACGGAAGGCAGGCTTTCGCGGCTGACGTGGGCATACCAGTTGCCGTCACTCGATGCGCTATTCGAACCGTGCGTTGCATCGGCTGACGTCTGGTGAGAGAAAAGCATCCAGCTAACCTTTGGCCAAATGCGCAGCACGTCGCCCGGTCCGGATGTCAACACACGACCGTCTGCCAGGAACTTCGATTCGTTTCCCGGGCGCCAATGCTGAAACACTTGGGCTGGCGGTGATTCTCCGTCAAGGTTCACGGTAAGAATGGACATGTCGCGTCCAAGCAGATACAGCACTTGATGGCTGCGATGCAGATGAGCAGTCAAGGCATGCGAACTCACTCGCTGTCGCGTTGGTTGTTCTCCTTGCTCCGTATCAAACATGAGCAACTGACCGTCCCCCGTCGTCAGCATCAATTCGCGACCGTTAGGATGCCACACGACATCTTCAATTGTCTCTTTGGGGCCATCGGAAAGGACGACTTCATTGAGCATCTCGCGGGTGAGACGGTTCCAGATGCGCAGCAACCCCTTGCGATCCACGGAGGCAATCTTCAGGCCGTCGAGCGAGCACGCGACGGCCGAAATCGGTGCCGTATGAGCGGCCCATTCCAAGGACGTTTCAGCAGAACTCCAATCCCACAATTCCAGCGATTGTTTCCGCACCAGTACGACCCGGTTTTCATTCGGGAGCGTCACGATTGCGGTGATGGTTCCTCGGGAACGCGGGTGGGAGGCAATTGCCTGCTTCCGTTCCAGATCCCATACCTCTACCCGCCCGGTCGCGTCGGCGAGGATCAGTTTCGATTCATCCGCGCTGAACTCCATCTGCTGGATCGATGCGGGAAAATCGGGAATAACGGCAAGCGGCTTGAGTTTCGCCTGGTCCCATAGAATCACGCATTGCGACGTATGGGCCGATGCCGAATATCGTCCCCGATGGCCGATGGCCAAGCATGTCACCGTTCCCCATTCCGCAGTCGAAACGGTTTCGGCATCGCACTGTACGCTTTGGTACAGATAGTTCCATACCAAGTCGTTGTGGCTCTCTCCGTGCTTTCGCGCATCGTGTTTTTCTAGCAGTCCTGCGGCGAGGCCGAAGTCATGGGTTTTCACCGCTTGATAGGCCAATCGCATGTCCGCCGCGTACTGCACCTCCTGGGCGCGCCGGCGAGCGTTCCCGAATTCACGTGCCACCCACACACTGCAGGCGATCAGGATCACGCCGAGCAACGTGGCTGCGGCGAACGCGACGGGGTGCCGCAGAAGCGTCTTCTGCATGCGAACATGTAAACCGGTCCCGCGGGCCTTCACGGGCCGCTTTGCCAGGAAATGTTCCAGATCCTCGCGCACCTCTTCCGCCGAACGGTAGCGATCGGCAGGCTCACGCGCCATGCACTTCAGCACGATCGATTCCAGATCGCGCG
>JBJOLO010000800.1:0-4055 GCA_046045565.1 Planctomycetota bacterium
CCGGATCGGTTTTCGCAGCGAAGATCGGAAACGATCCGGTTCCGCCCGCAACGATTTTGGGGACGGGCAGCCCGGCGGCACGCAGTTCATCGCGCAGTTTTGCGGCGGGAGCCCAGCAGGCATCGACGGCGGCTTGGCGTTCCGCAACCGCTGTTTGATGATTCTGGCCGTCATAGAGATGAAAGCCTCCGGCGACGATACCGGGGCTTGCCGCGATCATGGCATACAGTTTCGCAGCCTCGGGTCCGGGTGCGATCCCGGTGCGATGTTGACCGCTGTCGAGGTCCAGCAGCACTTCGATGCTGGTGCCGGCATTCTGCATCGCGTCGCTCAGCGCGCGCAGTGGCTGCGGATGGTCGGCTGTGACGGAGAACTTCACGTTCGGAAACTTGCGACGAAAGTGAACGGCCCGTTGCAAATTGGGTCCCACAAGGTTGTAAGCCAGGAACACATCGGACACGCCAGCTTTGGCGAGCATCTCCGCTTCGGCGAAGGTGGCACACTTGCCCTTGGTGATCCCGCGTGCAACTTCGAGGGCTGCGATTTCAGCGATCTTGTGGGTCTTGCAATGCGGCCGCAGCCGGGACGCCCCGCCCGCCACGCGGATCATGGTCTCGAGATTCCGCTCCAATAATTCCGAAAATACCACCAATGCCGGCGTCACAATTTGCGACGTATCGCGAATCTGATACTGCGGTTCCATGAGATTTGCTCCAAGCCGTTGAGTCGGCCTTGAATGTAGGCACCCTGGCCATTACCGTGAACCATGGGTGCCGAAATTCGTGATTTCGCGAGGTACACACAGGTTCCGTGACCGCCATTCTAGGCATTTCGGCTTTCTATCACGACTCGGCCGCCGCACTGGTGGTGGATGGGAAGATCGTTGCTGCTGCGCAGGAAGAGCGTTTCACACGCATCAAACACGACGCCAACTTTCCATCGAACGCCATCGCCTACTGCCTGCAAGAAGCCGGACTCGACCAATCGCAACTGGATTACGTCGGATTCTATGACAAGCCGTGGCTGAAATTCGAGCGACTGCTCGAAACGTACCTATCATACGCCCCGGCTGGCTTTCGTTCGTTCCTGGCCGCGATCCCGATCTGGGTAAAAAAGAAACTGCACCTGCGTCGGGAACTCGATGAGGGGCTCGGTCACGCCTACCGGCGCAATTACGTTTTCACCGAACATCACGAATCGCACGCAGCGAGCGCTTTCTTTCCGTCGCCTTTTCCTGAAGCAGCCGTTTTGACCGTCGATGGTGTCGGCGAGTGGGCCACGGCAAGTTTCGGCGTCGGTCGCAACAACAAACTTACGCTCACCCACGAACTGCGTTTTCCGCATTCCCCGGGACTGCTCTACTCCGCTTTCACTCAGTACTGCGGATTCAAGGTGAATTCGGGCGAGTACAAGTTGATGGGGTTGGCACCCTACGGCGAACCTCGATACGTCGACCTGATTCTCGACAAGATCATCGATTTAAAGTCCGACGGTTCGTTCCGTATGGACATGTCGTATTTTCATTACTGCGAAGGCCTTAGCATGATCTCGCCCAAGTTCGAACAGTTGTTCGGACTTTCGCGGCGAACGCCGGAGACGATGATCACCGATCAGCGTTACATGGATATCGCGGCATCGATCCAAAAAGTAACGGAGGAGATCCTGCTGCGGATGGCGAGGCATGTGCATCGCGAAACAGGGATGCGTAACCTTTGTCTAGCGGGCGGAGTCGCGCTGAACTGTGTGGCAAATGGCCGCATTTTGCGCGAGGGACCGTTCGAAAACGTTTGGATTCAGCCCGCCGCGGGCGATGCCGGCGGCGCATTGGGCGTTGCACTCTTCATCTGGCATCAGTTGCTCGGCATGCCTCGAATTGCTCAACCGGATGACGCGCAACAAGGATCGCTGCTCGGCCCGTGCCCGGATGACCGAGACGTTGTCACCTACTTGAAAAGCGTGGGGGCGGTCTATCAACGATACGACGACGAACAGCAACTCTGCGACGACGTCGCGAGTCTGCTGGCGGGCGGCAAGGTGGTGGGCTGGATGCAAGGCCGCATGGAGTTCGGCCCGCGCGCGCTCGGTTCCCGCAGTATTCTCGGTGACGCTCGCAATCCGCAAATGCAGTCGCAGATGAATCTGAAAATCAAATTCCGCGAGTCGTTCCGGCCGTTCGCCCCGTCGGTGCTCGAAGAGCGCGTCGATGAGTACTTTGAAACGCGGCCTCGGGAACCGAGCCCGTACATGCTGCTGGTCGCCGATGTGCAACCCGACAAGCGTCTCAACGCCAGCGATCCATCGCTCAAGGGAATCGACCGGCTCAAGCACCTTCGCTCGGTGGTTCCGGCTGTGACGCATGTCGATTACTCGGCTCGCATTCAAACTGTCGACGCACGGCGCCACGGGCGTTACTACCGGTTGCTCAAGTCGTTTGAGTCCCAGACCGATACGCCCGTCGTGATCAACACCAGTTTCAACGTGCGTGGCGAGCCGATCGTATGTCGCCCCGAGGAGGCCTATCGCTGCTTCTTGAGCACGGATATGGACGTACTGGTACTCGACCGCTGCGTTCTGCTGAAGCAGGACCAGCCCGCCTCGAATCTGCCTGATCGGCAGCAATACCTCGAACAGTTCAAGCTTGACTGACCATGATTGAATTCAAAACCAACTTGTCACGCGGCGAGCGTTTCGTCTTTGCGGCGTTATTACCGATCCTCTTCGCCTGGATCGGCTGGTACGTTGCCGGCCGCACGGGCAACCAACCACTGGGCTGGTCGCTGTTCCTCGGCGCGGCGGCATTCAGTGTTATAGGGCTTGCCTGGCCGCCGTTGTTGCGAGGACTATTCGTCGCCTGGATGGCCTTGATGTTTCCCATTGGCTGGTTGATGTCGTACGTGATCCTGATCATGATTTACTTCGCGGTGATCACGCCTGTCGCGCTCGCGATGCGTTGCTGCGGATTTGATCCGCTTCATCGCCGTCGTGACCCGACGATGCAATCGTATTGGGAGCCGCATCAAACGCCCGCTGATAAGCGCCGTTATTTTCGCCAGTTCTAATCGCGATTTTTGGAAGCCAGCATGTCAGATCGACCCCCGCGCGACTCAGCCAACGCTCCCTCACCCGACCGTCGCAGTGGGTCCGAGCACGAACTATTCGAGCAGGAAGCGACCAGCGGCCGCATGGGAATCCTGGGCGAATTCTGGGAATTCCTGCGCACCAATAAGAAATGGTGGCTCACCCCGATCATTCTGGTGATCGTGCTGCTCACGCTATTCGGAATCCTAGGCCAAAGCGTAATCGCCCCCTTCATTTACCCGCTCTTCTAAGCGTCTCTCCCCCTGCCTTCCCCCGTGACTCCGTGACACCGCGACACCGTGACTCCGTGTGCCCCCTCTTCTTCCAAACTCGGCACGGCTTATTTTTTTTCTCACCGCGACGCAGCGAACACAGAGAAGAGTTGGGGGGCGAAGCCGGCTTAGCAATTCCCTTCGGCTGGACGGCTGATGGCCGATGCACGCAATCCCGGCGGTGGCTGTCGATGCGTTCAGGGGAAAAGACGTAGCCCGCAATTAAGCGAAAATCGAGCGACCTTCGCTGATGACGCGTGTGGGGCGGCTTTTCTCGTCTTCATAGGAGACATCGAGCGGCACTCGCATATGTTGAAAGATGGTTGCCGCGAGGTCACCGGGCGTGACGGGACGTTCGCGAATGTTGCCACCGTCGCTTTCTGTTGCGCCGATGACTTGCCCGTGACGGTAGCCGCCGCCCGCGGCGATCATCGACATCACCACCGGCCAATGATTTCGTCCATCGGTGCTGTCTTGCGTGCCGATCTGAGGCGTGCGACCGAATTCGCCCATGGCCAACACCAGGGTATTGTCGAGCAATCCTCGCTCGTCGAGATCCTGCACGAGCGTGGTGACCAGGTGATCAAACAGTGGCAGCAGTGGGCGCAAGCCGTTCCAGATTCCGCCGTAGGGCGGAATATTGTCGCCGTGCGTGTCCCACGTTCCCGAGGCCGTGTGGTAACTCAAGTCGAGGGTCACGAATGC
>JBJOLO010000825.1:0-10538 GCA_046045565.1 Planctomycetota bacterium
TATCGGGCCCGCCGACCTGTCGATCCTGTATGGTATTCCGGGGCAGATCGATCACCCCACGATGCAGCAGGCATTTACTCGCGTTGCCGCAGCGGCGAAAGCGTCTGGCAAGCATTGGGGATTGCCCGTCGGATCGGTCGAACAAGCGCGACGGATGCTCGACATGGGAGCCCGATTCCTGGCTCATGGTTGCGACATCATCCACGTGAAGCAGGGGCTCGAACGCGTGCAAGCCGAGTTCAGCGGGCTGGGTTTCCAATTCCAAAAGCGACTGGGCTAAGCCGATGCGACGTGTGCTCGTCGTGGGAACGGGATCGATTGGCGAACGCCATGTACGGTGCTTCCAGGCGACGGGTCGCGCAGACGTGTCGATCTGTGAGCCGCTTGAGAGCCGTCGCGTTTCGGTACAAGAGAAGTACGGCCTCTCTCGCGCTTTCGCCGGACTGGACGCAGTGCGTCCGGGGCAATTCGATGCAGCGGTCATCTGTACCCCGGCGTCGCTGCACATCGCACAGGCTTGCGAATTGGCGTCGCTGGGGCTCGATTTGCTGATCGAGAAGCCGCTGAGCACCAGCCTGGAACAGATTGACCGTTTGCAGTCGATCGTAAGGGAGCGTGAGCGCAAGGCGGCGGTAGCCTATGTGCTGCGTACGCATCCGGCGATCGTGGCCATGCGCGAGGCGATTGTCGAGGGGCGATTCGGCAGGCCCGTTCAAGCGGTGGTGACGTCGGGTCAGCATTTTCCCACCTATCGGCCGGCGTACCGCGAAATCTATTATCGCGATCGAGCCACCGGCGGCGGCGCAATTCAAGATGCACTTACGCATTTGCTCAATGCCGGCGAATTTCTGCTCGGGCCTATCGATCGTCTTGTCGGCGACGCCGCGCATCAGGTGCTCGCCGACGTAACGGTGGAAGATACCGCACACGTCCTGGCACGGCATGGTCGCGTGTTGGCGTCGTATGCGATGAACCAGTATCAAGCGCCGAATGAAACCATCATCACCGTCGTTTGTGAACGGGGGACGGTTCGGTTCGAAGGCCATTTGGCGCGATGGAGTTGGATGACGGAACCCGGGAACGCCTGGCAATTCGCGCCGGCCTTCGAAGGGGACCGCGATCGATTGTTTGTGGTCCAGGCGGAAGCATTCCTCGACTACCTGGACGGTAAACGTGCTCCGGCATGCAGCCTGGAAGACGGACTGCAAACCTTGCGAGTCAACCTCGCAACGCTTCAATCGGTGGATCGTGCCGGCTGGATCGAAGTGCGTGGTTGATTTCCTGCGTACCTGTGTACGTTTGTGCTGAAGCGACGAAGGAGTGTTTTTCCATGAAGTTGGCGGGCAAGATCGCATTGGTAACGGGGGCGGCCCGAGGCATCGGGCAAGGTTGTGCCTTGGAGTTGGCTCGGGCCGGCGCGGATGTTGTGATCAATGATCGCGGGCGTAAGGCTGAAGCGGAGGCAACCGTGCAGCAGATTCGAGAACTCGGTCGCCGCGCCGCCTGGGTGGATGGAGATGTCTTTCAGCGGGCGTCGTGTGAACGCGTCGTAGCCGAAGCGATTCAGGCGTTGGGCGGAATCGACATTCTGGTATCGAATCCCGCCTTCTCCCGCCGCGCAAAGTTTTTGGACTATGCTCCTGAAACGTTCGAGCAGACCATCCAAGGAACATTGACAAGCGGCTTCCATGTGACGCAACTGGTCGCGCGTCAGATGGTGTCGCAGCAGCGACGCGGCAAGATCGTGTTGATCTCAAGCCTGCATGCCCGCATCCCATACGTGGGAAGTGTGGCCTACAACGCGGCAAAGACCGGGTTGATCGCGATGGCGAAGACGATCGCCTCGGAACTGATGGAGCATCGAATCAATGTGAATGTGATTGAGCCGGGCTGGATTGATACGCCCGGTGAGCACGAGACGTTCGGCTCGCAAGCGATCGCCGAGATGGCCCCGCAGCTTCCCTGGGGCCGATTGGGAACGATCCATGAGATCGGGCGCGTGGCCGCGTTTTTGTCGTCGGAAGATGCGGACTACATCACCGGGTCGTCCCTGCTTGTCGATGGCGGATTGTGGCTCCGCTGCACGCAACCGATGGGCACGGCGAAAACATCCGAAAAGTAGCAGGCTTGCGGCACGGCATTCGTTCGCCGAGGGCAATTTCGTGATCGGGTTGGTCGGTGCAACCAACAAGCGACTCCCGACCATCGCGATCAAGTCATGCCGATGCATGCATCGCTGCCGACTCATCGCGCGCCGATATCAGCACCGCACGCACTCGCGTCGTGTTTGCGATGCGTGCGGAAATCAGCTCCAAGGCTGAGATGCGCCCGCATGCGGAGCCTTGCCCGCATGCGTAGCCTTGCCCGCATGCGGTGTGGAAATAGTCGACCGGACTAGTCGTCGCGATCGCTCGAGAAACCTCGAATAGCGTCATCGCAGATGCGGCGTTCCATGATCCGGCCGAACTCGTCGGACGATCGACGTTGGCCGACGTTGTGCCAAGGACCCACCTCGCGCAATTCGGGCATGATCTCGCAGAGTTGATCGACGAGCATCTCGGCCATGCGACCGATGCCGGAGTCCGGTGCCCGTTCGCGAATCGCGGCTGCGGTCTTCATCAACCGAATCATGCGAGCGCGTTCGAGGATGGGGCCGGAGAGCGATTCTTCCGATTCCACGAGCAGTTCCGCGATCGGCACATCCAGGGCGGATTGCCACTTGTGCAGATCGCTGATCTTGAGGTCCGCTTCCGCGCTCTCCTGCTGCCGTACGCTGCGGATGTCGGTGCCGAGTTGCCGGGCGGCGCTGCGAAGCGACATCCCTTGGCGACGTCGAACCTCTTGGATCCTGTTCAACTTCTTTAAGCGGGTGTTTTTCGTTTGCGGAATGCCCGTCGAAACCGGGGTCGCAGAAAAGACACTCATGTCAACCGTTGCCATACCTCTTCCTCCTCGCCCTGTTCCGAGGGCGGCGGTTCAAAAAGAAAACCTGGGGAGAGGGTCGACCCGAGTTGCGATGCGGAAGTCGACAGGGGGTTACGGGGGAGAAATCCGCCGTACTACGAGACGTCGTTTCTCAACGCGACATCTCTGACCGTGCCAACGCCCACTGCGAATTGCGACGAAGTTTGCAACGCACGTGAAGCTATCGATGCGCAGAGCTGCCGAGACTCAGCGCACAACTACTTCATGCATGCGAGACTGACCGCGACGCGAATCGCCGCTCAGGTTCAAGACTCTCTGTTCCGTAAAAAACGCCTCTTGTCCGAGCAGATCACAGCCACGCCTTCAGATCAGGATTTGCAATTCGCCCATTTCGTCGACGTGCATCAGCCCCTTGCCGTGGGCCGATCGATCGATGAAACGCTTGCCTGGCGAATCACTCCTTGCCGATTTCCACGAACCGTGTGGATCGCTGGAAACCGTGCGTTGGAACTACCGTGCTTGGCGTGCGAAACCGCTGTTCTTCGGTTCGACTCAAACTCGGAAAGATTCCTACGCGATCCGAAAATGCCAAATACTGGCCGTGCTCTCGAACTTGTCGATCATCATAGGACTGTGAAAAAGAAAAGGCAAGCGATTCGATGCAAGAATTTTTTTGGTCGAATGGCGAGGGCGGAATCTACTCGGACCGGCCGGTTGCGAGCGACACACCCAATCCCGATCCGGAGGGGATTCGCAGGCGATCGGCAGCGTAAGCCAGCGGGGTTTTCGTGTAGGGGGCGTCGAAATAAAGAGGCCCGATCAAGTCGCCGGGGAACCGCTCGCACTGAATGTTGGGAGTGGAAATCGCAAGGTGGGCCATCGCTGCCGTGGCGATTTCACGCTCGAGATTGCTGCCGATGGTGCACGCCATCCCAGCCGACTCGGCCATTCGGGCGATTTCCTGTGATGCCCGAATTCCACCGTGTTTTCCCGGATAAAGGCTGAGGATGTCGGCGGATTCGCAGCGGATTGCCTCGAGGGCGTCGGCGTGGGTAAAGATCGATTCGTCGGCCATGACCGGAATCGCACTGTCGCGTCGGACCGCCGCCATGGCTCGATGGTCTCCGCGCGGTGTCGGTTGCTCGAATAACTCCACACGGCAGTCGGCAAATCCCTTGGCGGCTTCGCGAGCCTGATGAACGCGATAGCCCCCGTTCGCATCGACCGTAAGCAGGACTTCGGGCCCGATCGCCGCTCTTACGGCTTTCACCCGATGGATGTCCTCGACCGGATCGTGGCCCACCTTGACTTTGATGGCGGTCCATCCCGCAGCGACCATGCGGGCGGCTCGTTCCGCCGCGAGTGCGGGGGCGACTTTTCCGATGACAAATTTCAGCCGGATGCCTTGCTTCCATGCCGTCCCGTCACGATCGACACCGCCAAGCAGTTGGTGCAGCGGCACGTCCAGGATGCGCGCTTGCAGATCGAGGAGTGCGCACTCGATCGCGGCCTTTGCGAAGCTGTTGGCGTGGGCCGCTCGATCGATGCGGCGCATGATCCAGGGTAGATCAAAAGGGTCGGCACCGATGACAAGCGGGGCAAGGAAATCGCGGATCAATCCGATCGCCCCGGCTTGCGTTTCGCCGCTCCAGACGCTGGTGACACTGGCTTCGCCCAAGCCTTCGCGTCCGGAGTCGTCCGCGATTCGGACGAGCACGTAATTTCCCACAAGGTGTTCGCCGAGCGAACTGAGGATGGCAAGTTCGGGGCGAACTCGACCCTGCATCGGCTCAGCAGACAGTTTGCAAACAGCCATCTGGCGGTTTCCATCCAGCGCGAAAGCGGCAGTTGCCAGTGCGAATGAGGTGTTTGTCAGTGCGAATCGGGTAGTTGCCTGGCGGGGTTACTCATCCGACCGGCGACGGCAATGCTCTAAGCGACCGCCTCGCGACCACCTCGCTCGGTGTACATCTCGGGTGACTCCCAGGTGACCCGTTTCTCGGCAGCCATGCGACGATCGGTTGCATCATCGTCGATAACTCGTACCGATTCGGTCGAGATGGTATCGGATGGTGTCGCAGGCATTTCGACTCGCTGCGTCACGACAATCGGTTCAGCAACAATCGATCGTTCCATCGTGGAGGCCGGCTGCAGGAAGACGCGGGGCATTGTGGTCTCACCGGTCCAGGCGACAATCGGAGTGGTTTCCGCTGCGGCGCGAGCACTGGGGGTGCTGCGTCTTCGACGCGGCTTCGGATCGACCACGGCTTTGGGCGGCTCAGCGATCGCGATATCCGCCGCTCGCGAGAAGGCGGCCAGGGTCGGCACGGCAATCGAAACGACGGCGGGTGACTCGTTGCGTTGCACGGTCGCCGGTGATTCGTCCCGCAACGACTCAATCGATCCGGAGGCGGTGCGACCAGGCAGGATGCGGATGTCCGCGTTCTCCGAACGGAAAATACGCATCACATGCTCATGGCAGGTGAAGAACAGCAATTGATGGCCGCGATTGGCGAACTCGCGGAGCAACCGCGCGGCGGACCGCACGCGTGCGGTGTCGAAGTTGACCAGCACGTCATCCAGGATCAGCGGGAGCACGATGCCGCGGCGAGCGTAGCCGGCTGCCAGAGCCAACCGCAGTCCCAGGAATACCGCTTCCCGCGTACCGCGGCTCAGCTTTTCCAACATCAACGTGTTGCCTTCGCGATCATCGACTCGCAGTGCCTTCTCTTCGATCGGAGTCCAGATGCGGACATACTGACCGGCGGTGAGTTGCTCGAGGTACGCCGATGCTTCGCGCAGCGTCTCGGGCTGTCGCGTCGTCTCGTAGGTGCCTCGCACCGACTCCAGAATCAAACTGGTTACGGCCAGCAACTGCCAGCGTTGGGCCGCCTTCTGGATCTGCTTTTGCACGCAACCGGACTCGAGTTTTGCCTCGAGGAGCCGACGATCGTCAGCCAAGGTTTTCATCTCGGCCGCAAGCTGGCCGCGGCGCTCATGCAACTGCGCTACTTTGTGACGCGTATCCTGCAGTCGGGCTTGCAAACGGTGTCGGCGCTTTTCGGGTGGATCCTCTTCATGATTGAGCAGTTCCCGCGCGAGCGACTCTTCGGACCATTGGTCGCCGACCACGAGCCGGATTTCCTGGCTCAGCAGTTCACGTTGGCTGCGCAGTGCCGCGATTTGCTGCTGACGCGTAATCATGCGTCGTAATTCTTCTTCGTCTCGTGCGTTCGCCCGAGCGAGCAGCGAGGTTCGTGCTCGCAAGACGCTGTCGTATCGCCGCCGCAAGGCCTGACCTCGTGCATGCAATTTGCGGAATTGCTGAGCGATCGCGTCGCGACGCTGCTGCGCCTGTTGCTGTTCGCTGAGGCTGATCGAAAGTTGCTTCAGCTGCGCCTGGGGGCTCTCCAAATCGGCTGACATACCCACTTCGGCCAGCAGTCCCTGGATGCGCCCCGCAAGTGATGCCAGTTCACGCTGTCGCGATTCCAATTCCTCGCGGCGTTGATCCAACTGGCGTCGCACCGTCGTCATCTGACGGAAGCCTTTGACAAGTTGGCGAACATCGTTGGGCATGAGGTTGTCCGGCAGGTTCGTGCTGCGAAGCGCGTGTTGCCACGCTTTCTTGGCTTCTTTCACTTCCTCAGCCACGCGTGCCGCGCGTCGCTCGGCGGCTTCCACATGCTGGCCCGATTCGTGACGCTGTGCATCGAGCGGCGTCAGTTGTTCGAGATGCAGCAGGTGCTTTTCGGCCTGGGCCAAGCGTGCGTCGAGCGGCCCGCCTCCCGTCGGGAGTTGGGCGTCGAGTTCTTCGCGTTCCGTTTTGGTGGCTTGCAACTGCGATTCCAACAGGTCTTGCTGTCGCTCGCATGTTTCCAGCCGCATGCGCGACTCGCGTTCCCACTCCAGCTTGGAAAAGACCGAGATGCCAAGCAGCACAAAGCCGAGCATGGCGATAAAGAATCCGATCCAGCCGTCGAACCCCCAGATCCAACCGGCAAAGCAGCCGGTGAAGATCAAGAGCGAGCTGAAGACGAAACCGGCGAATTGCCACGCCATGCGATCAAAAGGCATCACCTGCGTGTCGAAGAGCACATGTTCCTGATCTTCCAGCGACTTCTGCTGCGCGGCGAGATCGTCGATCCGTTCCTCGATTTGGATTCGCCGACGGAGCATGGCGACGCGTGTTCCCGCTTTCTCCAATGCGGCCGCGAGGCTCGATTCGTCCAGGTCGGCGAGTTCGGTCGAAACGCGTTGCAACGCTTGATCCGTTCGCATCTTGACCGATTCGGCTTCCCGCTGCGTTCGATCCACCATTTTGGTGAGGTGGTTGAGTTTGCTTGCGGGGCCCCGTAACAGCGCGAGCGACTTGGCCGAGATGTCCGGGAGCTTATGCCGCGGTGTAGTGCCGGTTCCGTCGATTTGCGGGCGGCGCGCCTCAAGTTCACGTTCGAGGGCCGCGACCTCGCCGCGTAGCCGGTCGACTTCGGTTTCCAGCGAGCCGATCCACGGGGCATGTTCCGTCAGCGCCTGAATGCGTGAAGCCTGGGCCAGCAACGAGCGATTCACCACATGGCGATCACGCTCGGCCTTGACGCTCTTGGCCTGCTTCTGTGTGGCGATGGCGCGGCGCTTGAGTTTCTTCAGACGCGTGTTCATCTGCTCCAACTGCTCGATCGCGTCGGGCACGACATCGACAGGAGGGCCGAGCGAGACGAGTTCCTCCTCGACGTTGCGACGCTGCCACCACTTGTCGCGAACCTGCAGCACCAGATCGAAGCTTTGCAGCTGCTGTTGCAGTTGCTGCACCGAGACTTCCACTTCCTCGATCTCTTTGACCATCGCGGCCCGTTGTGCGGCGAGTTGCGGCCAGCGCCGGCCTCGAGCCGCCAGATCGTCGATCTCCCGACCCAGGCGATCTTGACGCTCGAGCAGTTGGCCGAGTTGCGAGGCCGATTCATCGGCCGAGAGAATCCGTTCACGCGCCTGACCCAACTCGCGCATCACATCGATCAGCGAAACACGGTCAAGTCCGCTGGTCAGCTTGTAGAGTTGATCGGCTGCGGCGGAGTCGTTCAGCGTCCCCAACTCTTGCATCTCGCGAAGCCCGATCGCGAAGACGTTGCTGAAGATGGTTTCATCCAGTCCCCCAAGTATGGAGGACAATTGTTGAGGAGCGAGAACCACGCCCTGGGCGTCCGTAACGACCGCCTCGCCCGGCGCATCCTGCAGATCATGGGCTCCGGCGCGACGGTGGATTTCGTACGTGCCGCGGTCGCTCGTGACACGAACGCTCCCGCCGGCTTGACCGCCATGCGCGGGGGGAAGGTAACGCGTCCGACGCTCCTTTGTGAAGCCGTACAACACCGTCCGCATGAATTGCATCAGGGTTGTCTTGCCAGCCTCGTTCGGGCCGTAGAATACCGTTACGTCACCCGCCAGATGATCGACGTTCATCTCGGTCCAAACGCCGAAGCCGCCAATGTGTACATCGGATATTTTCACGTTCTATCCTCCTGAACGTATGCTTGATCCATGCCCGCTCATCATCAGGCATCGATCAACCGCCGGATCCATCCTTGTCAGGTCATTCGTCTCTGCTGAGGTCAATTCGTTGAGGTCAATCGTTGCCGCGTAACAGGTCGACGCCGAGGTGGGACACTTCGCGCAAGACTCGCTCGCGTGCTCGCGGTTCCGCGAGGCTCAGTGCCGTTCCCCATTCGCTTCTTGCCTGGTCCGAGGAAAGGAACTGGCCAATTTCCAAGGCATGATCGCTGTTGACCTCGCGCTCGCGCACGGCTCGCAGGAAGTCGCCGAGGATTGAGTCCTCTTCGTACCAGGATTCGGGCAGATCAAGTGGCGAGTCGACCTCCAGGGCGAGTGACCAAATCGCGTGCCGTCGCTGTCCGAATTCAGCTCGCAATTCGGCGAGAATCTCCTCCGCCATGCCGCCCTGCCTCAACGAACTCATCAAGCGGCTGTTGCCATCCACCATCCAATGAATCAGGGTCGCGCGTTCCCCCGCTTCCACGGCAATGGCTTGCGAGCGTTCCCGCATCTGTCGATGCAGATCGCCGCGCGTCATGCCCTCGGTGACCGTGATCCGCTCCTGATAAAAACGCAACGTATCGGTGGGTAGCAGTTGGGTTCGAATACGGCCGTCGGTCTCGATCGAAACGAGGGTGCAGCCATGCGGGCCCGACTCGCTTGACGACCGGCCTTGCGGACTGCCGCAGTAATGAGCGGTCTGCGGTGTTGCAAACAGCGTCCTTCGTTGATGCTCCCCGCCGAGTGCCCAGTAATGGACATTTTGTTTTTGCAAGGCATGCGCATCGAATTCACCGTGGACGATCGCGATCCGGCAGGTGCTGGCCGATTCGCCGCGAAATTCGGCGGCCGATACCCGATGCCGATCGCTCCAACCTACGCCGCACAAGGTGATGGGAGCACGGTTTTCGCGAGCATGAATCAACTCTTCGACCTTGCCAGGCACGAACAGGTGCACATTGCCGGGCAAAGGAACTGCCGACGGCCATGGCTCGGTGCCTTCGGCCTGGCCCACACTCCAGTACACTGCGATGGAATGTTCGGCCAGGCGTTCAAATTGCTCCAGTAGAAACGCGATCGCTCGCGCGCTGGACGTCCTGGGATCGTAAAGGTCCCCGCTCAATGCTACGAAATCGACTCGCTCCAGGATTGCGCTGTCGAAGACGCGACTCGCCGCTTGATAGGGCGCCTCAAGGATCGCGTCACGCAAGCCCTCGGGGATCGATGCGAGACCATGCACCGGTTGTTCAAGATGAAAGTCGGCGGCATGAATAAATCGAACCAATTCAGCCGACATAAGCACCTCCCTGCGCTTGATGTAGTTCGCGGACCGGACTTCCTCTATCGCGGATCCGACGCACTCGTCGAAAATCTCGAGATTAAAAGGATCTCGAGATCAAAAGCCCGCGTTTCCCGAGCCCGCGATCTCAGCCCGCTTCACTTGACCCGCCACTTTACCCCGAATCACGGAAGTCCACTAGACCAATTTTGAATCGCAGTCAGCGCAGCCTTTGCAACTTGCCATCGATCGCCTTGGCTGGTGCGGACTCGAGAGAATCGCGAAGCAGGAAAAGGCATAATCGCGAATCCCCGAAGCAAAAAATGGCGACGCGGAGGAGTGACGCAGAGGCAAAGCACGCAGAGAAACGGACGCAAAAATAAAAGCGACGCGGGACAATAGGACGCGGGACAAGATCTTGTCGTCGGCGATCGATTCGAACGGGCTGCGAGTGCTAGCACGCGATCTCGGGCTCGGCCCTGGGTGTGTCGGGGATGCGAAAAGATCGCCTACCGCGCAAACTCGCCTTGCTCCACGTTCGGAGTTTCTGTATTCCTAGCCGGCCTTTTTTTCCGGGGGGAGCGTCGTGCCGATTCGCTCGCTTGTCACCTTGGATCCCGTTCGGGAACTTGTAATGCTTTTTCAAAGACGTTTAACTCGCCGCTTCATCGCCGCTGCTGCGGTGCTGGTCAGTGGTTTGCTGATGGCTTCGACAGTTGCCGCGCAGGAGCCCGCGTTAAATCGCGCGCCGCCGGCCATTGATCCCGCCTTGTCGCTGGGTAAG
>JBJOLO010000024.1:0-3062 GCA_046045565.1 Planctomycetota bacterium
CGCGTCGCCGCGAACGAACTTGCTGGCACCGTCCATCGCTCCATAGAAGTCAGCTTGCTGGGTGATCTCTTCGCGACGCCGCTGCGCTTCACGCTCGTCAATGAGTCCGGCATTCAAGTCGGCATCGATGGCCATTTGCCGTCCCGGCATGCCGTCCAACGCGAACCGTGCCGCGACTTCGCTGATGCGCGTGGCACCTTTCGTGATCACAACGAATTGGATCACCACGATGATGACGAAGATGATCAATCCCACAACCAAACTGTCGCCGGCAACAAACTCGCCGAATGCGCGAATCACTCCGCCTGAAGCCCCCAACCCGTCGATGCCGCCTCGCGTAAGAATCAGCCGCGTCGATGCGACATTCAGCACGAGTCGTGCCAGGGTTGTCGCCAGCAGCAACGACGGAAATACGCTGAACTCCAACGGCGTCCGCACATACAAAGTCGAAAGCAGCACGATGACGGCGACCGCGACGTTTAACGACAGCAGCAGATCCAAGACAGCCGGCGGCAGCGGCACGAGGATCACCAGCACGCTGGAGATGATCCCCACCGGCATGATCAGGTCTTGCCAACGCTGAAATCTTGACATGGTGGCCGCTGTTTGGGTGAACGCCGTTGAAGTGAACGCTGATTAGGTAAACGCTACGGTAAGCCGGAGTCGGCAAGGTCAGGGAACGAAAAGTTGCAGTCAAAAGAGGGCGGGAAAGTACTCAAAAGCGTTGGGAGTGTCCAGTCGAATTGGAACCGCCCGTCACCCCATGCAGACCTCGCAACTTGCCAACTTCCTTTCCAATTTTGCGCAGATTCGTAAGGTTCCTCCCGAACGGACGGGGGTACGCTTGCGGCGCCCTCTTCGCTAAGTCCGCTGGTCACAGCCAGCATTCCCGGGCACGGCGAATCATGAGGGGCTTGCTCGCACTCCATGGTGGCAGGCAAGCACCGTGGCGGGCGAGCACACCCGATTCTGCCGACGGTTCGGGAATACCGCTGACGGTTGACGGGGCTCAGGCCAGGGTTCACAATTCGGGTGTCCCGCAATTCATCACTCGAGTGTCCCCGCATGCTGTCACAGCCTGATTCGTCGATTCCCAGCCTCAATCGCTCGAAACCGCAACCCGCTAGCGAACCCCAAGGTCGTCGCTTCGAGGGCAAATCGGTGTTGGTCACGGGCGCCAGTGATCGAGGTATCGGCGGCGCGATCGCGGAACGCTTTGCGCGGGAGGGTGCGTCCGTCGGCATGCTCTGTCGTCATGAACCTCGCAAACTGACGAAAATGCTGGCGCGGTTGAACTGCCAATCCAAATGGGTTGAATGCGATATCACGCAACCGGCGACGATCGCGCAGGGACTCGAGCAGATTGTCGACGAATTGGGACACCTCGACATCCTGGTGAACAATGCGGGCGTGGAGACCGCAGGGCAACTGGAAGACATTCGCGCCAGCGACTGGCAACAACTGCTTGCAGTGAACCTCCACGGCGCAATTCAAGTAACACAAACATCGCTCCCCATCATGAATGCAGGCGGGGTGATCGTGAATATCGCCTCGGCGCTCGGAATCGGGGGATGCTCGGGTTACTCGGTCTACAGCGCGAGCAAGGCCGGCCTGATCGGGTTCACGCAATCGCTGGCATGGGAACTGGCTCCGCGCGGCATACGCGTCGTCGCCGTCTCGCCCGGACTGGTTCATACGCCGATGGTGTTCAAGCACATCGAGCACTGGACACCCGAGGTTCGGCAGCGAGTGGAGGCGTTGCATCCGCTCGGCATCGGTACTCCACACGACGTCGCGGCAGCCGTGGCATTCCTGGCTTCGTCCGATGCGCGCTGGATCACCGGAGTGAATCTACCGCTTGGCTGGTCACCCAATTTTTCCCTGCCCACCGAATCGTTCTCGGGCTGATCCGCCTATGGCTTCGCCTTCCCCTCCATCGCCGCCGCGCGTCGCTTGCCCACAGTGCCAAGCGTCGTTGAAGGTGATCTCGCTGGAGGCCAACCAAAAGTTGACATGCCCCAAGTGCGGAGCAACTTTCCTGACGCCCCAACTCAGCGTCAACGTGAATCGTCAGGCGCATGATGACGACGACCTGTTCCTGGAGGGCGAGTCACCACCGGCGCGTCCGCCGAGCGATGCTCCTATCGAAAAAACTCAGGCGGTAAAGTCCGCCACGGACCGATCAGCTGCGGCGGCCGAGGCGTCGCCAAGTGCTCCCAACGCGAAACAAGCCACATCCCCCGCAGTGCCCTCGAAGCGGGAGCAAGGTATCGATCACGAGGGCGCGGCAAATCGCCAGGGCCAGGCAAATCACCAGGTCCCCGCGAATCGGGAAGATCTGGGTCCGCTGCGACTCGACGACGACCTGCTCGACTCCGACGACGAATCCTCAGCCGGACCACCGCGAAGGCCCGATCGAGAGGGTCCTGCTGCTGCGGGAACGACTGCGTCCTCATCCTCGACCGCCAGTTCGCCTGGCTACGCGCAACCGGGAAGGGTGCCCGCAAGCCTGATGGTGTACACCACGGGCAATGCCAACTCGAGTGTGACGCCCCCAGAACTACCCGTGGCCCAATCGGCGGACCAAGTCTATTTCAGTTTCCCATGTCGTATTTGTGGAACACTCCATGAGTGCGACAGCACGCAAATTGGAACCACCGTCGAGTGCCCCGATTGTCAGACACCGGCGATCGTACCCACGCCCACTCCATCGCAGATACGCAAACAGTTTACGGCAGGCGAACATGACGACGGCACGATGCTCCAACTGAGCGCCGCCGCGGACACAGTGCCCAAGACGGTTCCCACTTCAACGGCTGCGGTTTCAGGTGCGGATTACTACCTGAAGAAAGCCACAGCGACGATGGCCCGCGAGGAAGAAGAGGAACGCGAGGCTCGGGCTGTCGGCGACCTGACCGAAGTGTTCCAGTTCGCTACCCAACCCAACACGCTGCTGCGGCTCGCCATCTTTTCCTTTGGACTTTGGTTGATTGTGGCCTTGATCGAATGGGCAGGCTTGCGTGCGGATGAGAAGGCGCCGACGACCGCGGACGTGGTCCGAC
>JBJOLO010000046.1:0-4700 GCA_046045565.1 Planctomycetota bacterium
TCAAGGTTCGGATCGAAGATGACAGTGCCTTGACGAAATTGCTCGATTACTCCCGTTATCAGGCTCAATGTGCTTCGGGACATTAGGACAGGAAGATCGGGGATCGCAACAACGGTGGCGGCGATCGGTCGTATCGACTGTCACGAGAGTTTGCTTAGGTTGGACACTTTTCATTTCCCTCGCCGTCGCTACGGTTTCATGTCGCTGCGAGGCGGGGAATCGCGGATGCGGGTAGACAGGTCACCTGCGTCACCTTGAGTAAGCGAGTCGTCGGACAGGCGGCCACTGTTCGTGCGGGACGATGGAGTCACCGTGATCAAGCGGGGACCAGGGACCGAGCGGGGACCAGGGACCGAGCGGGGACCCGGGACGAACGGCTCGTCGGTGGCGAGTTGATGAAGATGCAGTGTAGTGCTGAGTAGACGCAAAAATTGAAGGTTGAGCGATGACATACTTTTTTAATACGCCCGAAGACCAGCGCGTGATGTTATCGGCGATCGGGGTCAATTCGATCGACGACTTGTTTCGGGGCATTCCCGAGTCGATGCGGCTGGCACGTCCGTTGAATTTGCCGGCCGCCATGTCGGAGCTTGAGTTGGCTCAGCATATGAGCCGGCTCGCCGGCCGGAACGTGGGACTCGGAAACAAAGTCTGTTTCCTGGGAGGCGGGAGCTACGACCACTTTGTGCCCGCTGCCGTTGATGCGTTGGCGTCGCGCGGCGAGTTTTACACTTCGTATACCCCGTATCAGCCGGAGGTGGCGCAGGGAAATCTCCAGGCGATGTTCGAGTACCAGTCGTTGATCTGCCAATTGACGGGACTCGATGTGTCCAACGCCAGCCTGTACGACGGCGGCAGCGCGACGGCCGAGGCGGTGCTGTTGGCGATGAGCGTAACGAAGCGGCCAAATAAAGTGGTCTGTTCGTCGAGCGTGCACCCGGAGTATCGCCGCATTATCGAAACGTATTTCGAGAGCATCGGCGGACAGTTGGTGACGGTGGAAGCGTCGGGCGGGAAGACGTCGCCGGAGCGATTGGCCGAAGTGGTGGATCAGGAAACCGCATGCGTGCTGCTGCAGAGTCCGAACTTTTTCGGCGTCGTTGAGGATGTGGAAGCGGCGGCAAAAGTGGCTCATGCATCCGGTGCGTTGCTCGCACTGTCCTTCGACCCGATCAGTCTTGGGCTATTGAAACGCCCGGGCGATCTTGGAGCGGACGTCGCGGTGGCTGAAGGGCAGTCGCTTGGTACGCCGCTGCAGTATGGTGGCCCGTATCTGGGGATCATGGCGTGTAAAGAGCAGTTCGTGCGGCGGTTACCGGGTCGCATCGCCGGTCAAACGGTGGATCGTCGCGGGCGACGCTGCTGGGTGTTGACGCTGCAGACGCGTGAGCAACATATCCGTCGAGAAAAAGCGACCAGCAATATCTGCACGAATCAAGGCTTGTTCGCGTTGCGGGCTGCGATTTACCTGTCGCTGCTCGGGCCGAAGGGGTTGCGTGAGACGGCCGAACTGTGTTTGCAAAAAGCTCAGTATCTCCGCCGCAGCTTATTGGCCCATCCTCGTTTCGAAGCGGCATGCGAAGGCGCGACGTTCAAGGAGTTTGTGATCCGCGACCGGCAGGGCAAGGTCGATGCGTTGTTATCGCGAGCGTTGGACGCAGGATACCTGGCCGGCATACCGCTCGGGCGATGGTATCCCGAGATGAGTGATTGCTTCCTGATCACCGCCACCGAAAAGCGGACTCGCCAGGAAATCGACGGACTCGTCGCATGCTTAACGAGCGCGAACTGAGTCATGAAGAGCAGATTTTGAACCACGAAGAGCACGAAGAGCACGAAGAGCACGAAGTAGTTGTAGGGTGTGGAAGCCACTGGGCACTTCAACGGCCGGAGAATGACGGATGCGGAATTTACAGGCGACGCAATTGTTGTTTGAGCTGTCTCAGCCGGGGCGGCGTGGGGTGACGATGCCTGGGTGTGACGTGCCCGAGGAGTCGATTGAGTCCTTGTTGCCGGCGGAGGTGCGGGCCGAAGGACCGCCGCCGTTGCCGGAATTGCCGGAGCCGGATGTGATTCGGCACTTCACGAACTTATCGACCTTGAATATGTCGGTCGATACGCACTTCTACCCGCTTGGCTCGTGCACGATGAAGTACAACGCGAAGCGGAACGAGCGGATGGCCGGGTTGCCGGGGATCGTCGATTTGCATCCGTACCAGCCCGAATCGACGTTACAAGGGATGCTGCAATTGTTGTTTGAGATGCAGCAGTTTTTGGGAGAGATTTCGGGGTTGCCGGCTGTGTCGCTGCAACCGGCTGCCGGGGCGCAAGGTGAATTGACGGCCTTAATGGTGGCGGCGGCGTATTTCCGCAGTCGCGGCGAACAGCGCACCAAGGTGTTGGCGCCCGATAGTTCACACGGTACGAATCCTGCTAGTGCGAGCATGGCGGGCTTCGATACGGTGACGGTCAAGAGTTCGTCTGACGGCTTGGTCGATATGGACGACTTCCGTGCCAAGTTGGACGACCAGATCGGTGTCTTCATGATCACCGACCCGAACACGCTGGGGCTCTTCGATCATCACGTCGCTGAGATCGCCGAGATGGTGCATGCGCGCGGCGGACTGATTTATCTTGACGGCGCGAATATGAACGCGATTCTCGGCATCGCGCGGCCGGGAGATTTTGGCGCCGACATGATGCATTACAATCCGCACAAGACGTTTAGCGGTCCGCACGGTGGCGGCGGACCGGGTGCAGGGCCGATTTGCGTTCGTGATTTCCTGGGGCCGTTCCTGCCGAGTCCCGTTGTCGTGCACCGGGATAACGCATACCAACTGGATAGCGATCGGCCTCATTCGATCGGACGAGTCCGCAGCTTCTTCGGCAATGTTGGTGTGCTGGTGCGGGCGTACTGCTACATTCGAACCCACGGACCGGACGGCCTGCGGCAGGTCTCTGAGAATGCCGTGCTGAATGCGAATTATCTGTTGAGCCGCGTGAAGCACATTCTGTCGGTGCCACATGGCGACCGCTGCATGCACGAATTCGTCGCGTCTGCTTCGAGCTTGAAAAAGGCGAAGGGCATCACGGCGATGGATATCGCCAAGCGATTGCTTGATTTCGGCTTCCACGCTCCCACCGTTTATTTTCCGTTGACGGTGCCCGAGGCGATCATGATCGAGCCTACCGAGACGGAAAGTCGCCAGACGCTCGATGCCTTCGCGGAGACGCTGTTCCGGATCACGGAGGAGTCGGCCGATTTGCTGCATGAGGCGCCGCACGCGACTTTGATCAGTCGCCCCGATGAGGTCCGCGCTGCGAAGCAGCCGACCATGCGATGGAAGCCCGCCTGATCATCGACGCGCCCGCCCCCGGCGCGTGGAACATGGCGGTGGACGAAGTGCTGCTGGGGTCCGCTTCGGAACGGTCTGCACTGACGCTGCGCTTTTACCGTTGGGCGGAGCCCGTGGTGACGCTTGGCTACTTCCAAGCGTATGCCGGTGGCGATCGGCATGAACCCAGTCGAGCCTGCTTACGGATCCGGCGATCAACCGGCGGCGGTGCGATCGTCCACGATCGGGAACTGACTTATAGCTTGGCGGTGCCGACGCGCGATCGATGGGCATCGCCGCCGCAAGAGTGGTACGAACTGCTGCACCGCACGCTCGTGGACGTGCTGGCCGACTTCGGAATCGTCGCAAAGCAGCACGCAGCAGAGCTTGAAGAGACCGATGATGCATTTCTGTGCTTTCAGCGTCGATCGACTGGCGATGTCGTGATCGGCTCCTACAAAGTTTGCGGGAGTGCTCAGCGGCGACATCACCAGTCGATGCTGCAACATGGGAGTGTATTGTTGGCTCGTTCCGAGCATGCTCCCGAATTGCCGGGACTCGAGGATCTGCAAGGGGCGGAGATCGCGGTCGATGAACTTCGCGAGGCGTGGCTGGCCGAGTTGGTGAAACGCCTGGGGTTTGCTTTGGTTCCAGGTGAACTCACCGAATCCGAGCGGCAGGCAGCCGAGCGAGTGATGTTCGAGCGCTATGCGGCCGACAGTTGGAACCGGAAGCGGTAAGGTTCGTGCGCACCATGTTGGCATGGGGTATTTGGACTGACCAGCAAGTGCAGCCCAACAGAGTGCCCGGTTCCATCTCTACCCACTCTCACTGTCCACCCGTCCAAGTGCCGGCTACCTGCCGCTCCCGTCCAAGTGCCTCGCTGCCTGACTGCCTGGCACTCCCGTCCAAGTTCCTGACTGGCTGCCTGCCTGGCTGGCACTTGGCTGTCTGGCAAAGTCCGAACCTGCAAGGATCGCGTCACGTTCTATCAGGACGACCGTCGCGGTCCCCTCGCAATTCGGATGCGTGCAAAACCAGGGTGATGTTCCCTGTTTGATGACGACCTGTCCGGATCGATCTTTTCTTGGGGGGGATACGGGCTGGGAGCAACGCGTCTGTTTTCGGCAACTGCCGGGAGCCTTCCGAATCATGGTGGCCTTTGGCCGCTGGCACCAGTCTTGCCAGCATGTCGCCGGATAGGGGAAGCCACGGGGCTGCACCGCGCAATCCAATCACCGCGCAATCCAAGAAACGCGCAATCCAAGACACACACAATACTGTTCGGCACGCTTTTTGCGCCATGGCATACAGATGGTATCTAGCGGTTCCTGCAATTGCGCATGTCGGACGAAGCCGTGTGCG
>JBJOLO010000049.1:0-4051 GCA_046045565.1 Planctomycetota bacterium
ACCCGTTTCCTGCACCGACCTCTCAGAATGCAAGGCGATACAGCTCGAGCAACTCAATCTCGGACACCGACCTGGGATTAAAGTGCCCCGTCCATTGCTTGGCCGCCAACGCAGCCAACTCCGGCAATCGACTCACCTCCACGCCGCAGTTGCTCAGGCGCACAGGGAGGCCGGCTTTGACGACTAACGATTGCACGAAGTTCGCCAATCCCGCGACACCCTCCCGCGCCGTTGGCAACCCGTTCATCGCCGACGCGCCCAGGAGTTCCTCATACCACGACGAAACCTCCTGCCCGTTGAAGCGAATGACATGCGGCAGCAGGATGCCAATCGCCTGGCCGTGAGCAAGGCCGTACTCCGCGGTTAACGGATTCGCTAAAGCGTGCGTCGCGCCTAGCATCGAGTTCTCGATCGCCATCCCCGCGAAGCACGCACCCAATTGCATTCCCGCACGAGGCTCGATCTCTCCCGGCTTCTCCAGCACCTTCGGAAAATTTTCGGCTAACAACTTCCATGCCTCGCGACTGAAGGACAACGAGGCTGCGTTGCGTCGTGTCGTAACGTACGTCTCCAACGCATGCGAAATCGCGTCGATCCCCGTCAACGCCGTCACCCTGGGCGGTTGACTGACCGTGAGTTCGGGGTCGAGCACCGCGATGCGAAATGCTGCCTTCTTGTCGCCGCACGCCATCTTCACGTGCGTCTTGGCGTCGGAGATCAAGGCAAACGACTGCGCCTCGCTGCCCGTTCCGGCCGTCGTCGGCACGGCGATCATCGGCAACATTTCTTTCAGCGCCTTGCCGATGCCCCAGTAGTCCTGCATCGTCCCGCCGTTGGTCAGCACGAAGTTGATCCCCTTCGCGCAGTCCATCGAACTGCCGCCACCCAAGCCGATGATCAACTCCGGATCGTGCCGCCTTGCGAAACGAACGCCGGCCTCCACATCCTCCGTGGTCGGGTTTTCATGAACGCCGTCGAAAACAGCCACTTCGACCTTCGCCGACGTCAGCGATGCCACGGCACGCGCTGTGTGCCCGGCCGCAATGACGCCCGGATCGCTCACCATCAGTGCGCGACGAGCCCCAAGCTCGGAAGCAAGCTCACCGAGGCTGTCTACTTTTCCCGGCCCAAACACAATCCGAGTTCGCGGCTGAAAGTCGAATGGAACCATTCGCGTGGTGTCTCCCCTCCGCGCCCGACAATCTATTCAGCCACTCTCGACAGCCACTCGTCAAAGCCCGTCTCTACAGGCAGCCAACCCCATCGGGCCAATTCCTCAGCCGCGCAGCTTCGCTCGTACTACTCGGCGACCTGCAGAGCTCGATTTCGGAACAAGAAGTCGATGATGTTGCCTTCGTGCGGCTGCAACCAGTTCAACCGCGTCGTCGGGATCGGACCAAGATTCAAGCGATCGATGTGCGTCGCTTGGATCAACTGCTTGCGGAACCGCTCGTCGTTGGTAATCGCCGAGCACACCAGCGTCGGACCGATCTTCGACAGCATCTGGTCTTGAGGACACTGTACGACCGTGCTGAACGGGAACATGTATTCCTTCTTCGCGATCGCAGCCTCGGGAGCATTGCAATGCACGACCATCGGACGCAGGTACGCACACCGCTCCTGCTCCACCAATCGGGCACCGAATTTGGCCGTCATGTCGGTGACACCGTCTTCTTTGAGATCCGTTTCGATCAGGTGCCATACGCCCTTCGCCTGTCCCGGAACGGTGAACGCGGCCAATCCGGCAGTGGGATCGGTCGGCGGCTTCGCCTCGGTGGGCCCGATTCGCTCGGCAATCGCCTGCGCGATTTCCTTGGTGTGCCGCGAGGCCCAAATGCCCGAGCAGTTGATGCAACCGCGACCGCTGTTGATGAAGATACTCTCGACCATCAAGTCGATGTACTGCTCCCACTTATCCACCAAGTCATCGCCCAGCAGGATCTTCGAGAACCCCGGGCCGTGCGCTTGCACGCGAGGATTCCCCTTGTATTGTTCGACCGTCGCCGTGCCGCCGAAAATCATCGCTCGCTCGGCAGACCCCAATACGGCAGCACCCGCCTCGGGACCGCCCGGATAAATCGACCACACTTCGGCCGGAATCCCGGCGGTGGTGAATGCCGAAAACATGCGATAAGGCGTCCACGGCTCCTGCGGACCCGGCTTCAGCACCAGCCCTAATTGCAGCGGAATCGCCGGCAACCAGAGCGTGTGTACGCCCGGCGAGTTCGATGGCAGCACGGCGCTGAGCACCGGCGTCTGTGCCTGATAGCTGACCACCACCTGACGCGACTCCATGCCGTATCCCTTTGTCAGGATGTTCAAATCCAAACCGCGGGTGAGGCAGTCGAGAATCTTGCCCATGTTCTTCAGCACGAAGGAGTTCTTCGGCATGTTCGCACGGCACATGTGCTCCGGCAAACCGGTGCTCGCCGACTGCTGCCGCGCAAAATCTTCGGGCGACTGCTGACCGTCTCCCAACGGCAACGTCGCCGACTCGTACAACTCCGCTGCCTTGACGATTCGCTTGACGAGTTCATCCTGCGGGATGTCGCAGAGGATCTCACGCGCCTTGTGCGCCGTACGCATATCGCGCTGAATGATCCCGCCATTCGCCTGCCCCACCTTCGCGATCGGTTCTCCCGTTCCGAAATGCAAGACCGTGTCATTTTCCAAAGACTCGTACGGCTTACCCCAACGAATGACAGGAATGTTCAGCACAAAAAATCTCCCCGTGGAAAGTTCGACCCTGCGTTTGATTCACTTGAGGCCCCACTTGTGTCGGGCCCGTTTCAATTCACTTGCACAATTTTTCAACTGCGATTGCGCTCACGCGCCCCCCGCGATCGACGCCTTAGTACACGCCGACCGTCGTCTGCGAAGCGATCCCCCGAAACGGCTTCACGCCGCTGATGCCGTCCCATGGATACTTGTCGAACGGAGCTTCCCGCTCGCCCTCGTCCCGCTCCAGGAAACCCGGGATAAATAATTCCTTGGTCAACGTCGTCAACTTGACTCGACCGCTCTCGCCGTACCCCACCACTTTATGCGGGTCGTCAAAATCGACCACCTCGATCACGGCACGCGGCTGCGGAGCGTAGTACGCAATCTTGTAGCCATCGACGGCAGATACCGGCTTGCTGCATGCCAAGCCCATCAACGTGTTGCCGTACGTCGGCGTCATGTAAATGCCACTCTCCTCCGGTGGCCCGCCGAAATACTCTTCGATGCAGAATCGCGTGAACTGCGGGGTGAACTCGGTGCCACCCGAAAAAACACCGGTGATGCCGGTATCCTTCAGCGTGCGCCCCTGCTTCTCCAACGCAATGCAAAGCGAATCCAGCAACTTGGGCGTCGTAAACATGCACTTGATGTCGTGCCCGGCGGACAACACCGTCAACGCCTGATCGATGCAGTGCTGCTTGTACGCCTCCAGGTGCTCCATCCAGCCCTTCTTGATCAACTTCACAACCCAGCGCGGATCCAGATCAACACAGAAGCAGATACCGCCCCGGTACTGGCAAAGGTGCTCGACCGCCAGCCGCAAACGACGCGGACCGGACGGACCCAGCATCAACCAATTGGCATTCTTGGGAAAATATTGATCGGGCAGCGTGTGACTGAAGTTCTCGTAATCAATCCAGTGATCCTCCACCACCACGCGACTCTTCGGAATCCCAGTCGTACCGCCGGTCTCGAACACGTAGGCCGGCTTGCCCGCCAATCCCTTCGGCAGCCAGCGATTCACAGGCCCGCCGCGCAACCATTCGTCCTCAAACAAAGGAAACTTGCGGATGTCCTCGAAACATTGCACTTCCTTCAGCGGATCAAACTTCAACTCCTTTTTCTTCCCCAACCAGAACGGACTGCCCGTCGAATCGTGGAAGTGCCATGCGATGGTCTCGCGGACGTGGGCATCCAGTTGTTCCTTCGCGGCTCGAATCTGCTCCGGGGAAGCATTGGCCGAAGATGCAGTTGTCGACATGCAAAAATCCTTCGTTAGGTGATCCAGGAAGTAATCTTGATCGTGAGAATGGTACCGCGTTCGAGTATG
>JBJOLO010000057.1:0-4355 GCA_046045565.1 Planctomycetota bacterium
AAGAAGTTTAATTACGCTTTGCAGCCGATGCCGTTCGAGCAATTCAAGCAGATGGTGACCAGCGACCAACCCGAGGCGCCCGAATACTTTGTCTACGACGCCATCAAGAACCGCCAGGAACGTCCCGACCTGGACGCAACGCTGCGTACGTCCTTGCGCGGCCTGTCGTTGGACGAGACACTCGCTATGCAACGCGACGGCGCGCAATTAGTCGATGTGCGTGAAGCGATTGATTTCGAAGCCGCTCATTTGCGAGGTTCGCTAAACATCGGTCTAAAAGGCAAATATGCGACGTGGTGCGGATCGATCCTGTCTCATGATCGCCCCATTGTTGTGATCAGCGAAGCGGGCAGCGAAGAAGAGGCGGTAATGCGACTCGGCCGAATCGGATTCGACCATGTCGCGGGCTACCTGAAGGACGGTTTGGCTGCCGTGGAGAAACGCCCCGACCTGCTCCAAACGATTCCGCGCATGACCGCTCAGGCGCTGGCCGAACAGCGTGACGCAGGCAACGACTTTTATGTGATCGACGTGCGATCGGAGAAGGAATATCGCGGCGGACATATTCCCGGGGGCCACAACATCCCCGTGAATCACTTGCGCGACCATTTATCACAGATCCCGCTCGATCGGCCGATTGTAGTGCATTGCGAAGGCGGATATCGATCGGCAATCGCGGCGAGTCTGATTGCCGAGGCCGGCCGTGGGGACGTTTGGGATCTCGTGGGCGGCATCAAAGCCTGGCACGCTTCGAAACTCCCCGTCGAAACGTCCGCAGCAACCTGAGTTCATCTTCCTATCGCTGGGGGAATTTGACGTGGTCCTCTTGAGTCTTCTCGCCGGCGCGGTGATCGGGATCGCCTTAGGGATGACCGGTGGCGGCGGTGCCACCTTGGGCGTACCGCTGCTCGTCTATGGACTCGGCCTCGGCACACGCGAAGCCGTCGCCATTACGCTGGCTGCCGTGGGGATCACGTCGCTCATCGGCTTTTTTCATCGATGGCGAACCGGCCATGTTGAAATTCCCACAGGCCTGCTCTTCGCTGTGGCCGGTATGCTTGGAGCACCCATCGGATCGAAGGTCGCAGCCGATATCCCGGAATGGCTGCTAATGAGCCTGTTTGGCGGACTGATGATGTTGGTCGCCATGCTATTGTGGCGTCAAGCAAGATGCCATGTTCAACGTGCCAGCGGACTACCTGACCCTGATTCACTCGATGCGCCCACCTGCCGCCGCAAGGAGGACGGCAGCCTGATCTTGAACTCGCCCTGTGCCGCGCTGCTCAGCATGGTCGGGCTACTCACCGGCTTCCTTTCGGGCATGTTCGGTGTCGGCGGTGGATTTGTCATCGTCCCGGCCCTGATCTTCTTCAGCGGCATGTCGGTGCATCGCGCGATCGGCACATCGCTGATGGTGATTGCGCTGGTGAGCAGTTCCGGAGTGGCATCGCAGATAATCGCAGGTCGATCTATTCCCTTGGCGATCACCACTCTGTTTGTGATCGGTGGCGTAGCGGGACTCTTTGTCGGCCAACGCATCGCCGCAAGACTCTCGCCAAAGAAGTTGCAGCAAACCTTTGCGATCGCGATTCTCGGCATCGCAGCGTTTGTAATCGCGAAGAATCTGCTCGCCTAATCGCGCCACGCGTACACAGATTCCGGGACGCGAAGCAGGCCGATGAATGCAGGCGATAAAAAGGGTCGCGGACCGTCATGCGCGCAAAAAAAGAGCGTCCTGGTTTCCCGGGACGCTCTTCGATATTCGTTGCTTGAGCAAAGCGAATTCGTTACTTGCCAACCTTGTAGGCGGCCTTCTCGAATGCAGCGTTGCCGAAGACCATTTCGACCTGCTCAGCACCCTTCGCGCCTTCGACCTTGCCTTTGCACTTGTCGCAGCAGAAGCAAACGTCGGCACCTTGGATGGTGATCTTCGTGGCAGGATTCAGATCGCCGCCGGACAGCGGGCACTTGCCTTGCTTGGCTTGACCCGTGGCAACCAGCTGGTGATTCGCAGCGGTCGCGTTCTTGGTGGCGTCAAACTTCTTCGGGCAGTTGTCGCAGCAGAAGAACACCTTGCCGCCCTTGTAGTCGACCGACTTGTCGGCCTTGGCAGCAGCCTTCGGATTCAGAATGCACTTGATGTTGTCGAGCTTCGGGGCATCAGCAGCAACCAACACAGCAGCAGCCAACATGGCCGGCACGACAACCGCGACGAGCAAACGTTTCATTTCGAATCTCCTCATGAAGTGAAGTGTACGAAGTCGCATTCCCTTTTTGGACGGTGTTTTGTAGGCGAAATACCTCGCTTTTGTCAAGCATGCAACCGCTAGCGTGAGTCCATCTTGCCGCCGAATTCGAACGACAAGCTGATCGATTCCAACCCGCGGAACCACCACCTGACGACTTGGGTCCTTGCCTATTTCACCTCGCTTACCGCGACGGACCTCGAATCCCTTTTCCCGGGGGCGCTCGAGGCCAGAATGTATCGGCCGTTAAGGTCCACCTGGATTATTCAAGCTCCCAGATATTTTCCGAAAAAAACTAACAGCCGTTGCCACATCGGGGCACTGAGCACGTGGCCTTCCTGCTCGGCGATATAGGCAGTGAACCGGCCTTCGGCATGCTGCGACTGGTAGGCTCGCCGGATTGTTTCGATGCCGCGTCGCACCTCATCGATCGGGCTGCCGGAGTCGAGGGCTCCGAAGTTCATGTGCAGCGGGCGCGGGGCGATGAGCGCGGCGATGTCGGGCGTGTCGCCGTAGGGTCGCAGGCCCGGAATGAAATTCGGAAAGCAGTGCAGGAGTTGTTCGCGTTCGATTCCGTCGTAGGTAGGCAGGCAGCAGTTTCCGACCAGGGCTTTCAGTCGCGGTTCCCAGGGTCCGACGAGCCACGTGTGCGTCGACCCCATGGAATGTCCGTAGCAACCGAGCCGATCGGCTTGAACTTCCTTGCGACTGGCCAAGTAATCAACGGCTCGTCGCATGTCGAGAATATGCTTCCAAGCGAGGCACTTCCCGGCCACGACGTATCGCAGGAACAGGAAGCGTTCCAAGTTGCCGCCTCGATGTTTATATCCCTGTTCGCGCTCTCCGAATCCCAGCGCGTCGGGGCACAACACGACATAGCCTTCCCGAGCGAGTGCGACGCCGGTGTGGTGCATGGGATCACCGGCAAGGCCTGCCGGTTCGCTCTTGCCAAGCTGCCATTGGCCGTTGTGCTGGTGCCAGACGCAGATCCCCGGAGCCGGCCGATCGGCGTTGACTTTATCGGGAACGAGCAAGTACGCGGCGACACGTTCGCCGGGTTCCGGCTCATACTCCACGCGTTCGCGGCGGAATCCGTCGCAGGCCTCGGTCGCAACCGTCTCGGCGCGTAGCGGTCCCGGTTCGGGCCAGGGCCCGCCCAGGCAAGCGAGTAATCGATCACGAAAATCAGCAACTGCCATCGTTCTGTTTCTCCTCGCGCGTCGCTCGTATGGCCGCCGTAGCACGCTCGATCGACACGAGCAAGAATCGAACCTCTACCACCAGCCGCGACACTAAATCGTCAGTTGCCGATCCCGTGCCACAACGTTCCAGGTGCCTTGCAGCTGACCATCGCGGATGACGTAGACCGCTTTATGCAGCGCGGAGGTCGGACAGATGTGTCGCGGGATTGCCAGGAATTCATCGCCCGGTTGGATCGACGCCGCCTGCGATGTTTCGATGACCAGATGCTCTTCGTTCTGCAGCACGGCTTTCGCATCGGGCAGATCGGGAAGGGTCAGCCGGTTTCCGGCGGGCGGATCGGAGGCGATCGCCTTGTATCCCAGGTCGAGCGTCACACGTTCGGGTGTGGGGCGACTGATGACGCGCGTCAGCACGAGTGCGGCGGGGACGAACGCGAGGTCGGGGAACATCTGCGCGTAGCCGGCATCGTGGAAGATGATGGTGCCGGGGCTGAGTTCGATTTCCGGATCGGTTTTCGCAGCGAAGATCGGAAACGATCCGGTGCCGCCCGCAACGATTCTGGGGACGGGCAGCCCGGCGGCACGCAGTTCGTCGCGCAGTTTTGTGGCGGGAGCCCAGCAGGCATCGACGGCGGCCTGGCGTTCCGCGACCGCGGTTTGATGATTCTGGCCGTCGTAGAGATGAAAGCCTCCGGCGACGATACCGGGGCTTGCCGCGATCATGGCATACAGTTTCGCCGCCTCGGGTCCGGGTGCGATCCCGGTGCGATGTTGACCGCTGTCGAGGTCCAGCAGCACTTCGATGCTGGTGCCGGCATTCTGCATCGCGTCGCTTAGCGCGCGCAGTGGCTGCGGATGGTCGGCTGTGACGGAGAACTTCACGTTCGGAAACTTGCGACGAAAGTGA
>JBJOLO010000243.1:0-12787 GCA_046045565.1 Planctomycetota bacterium
ATGGTTCATGATCCTGGCCTTGAACGAGTTGGTTTTTTTTCGCGATAAAACGGATGAGGTCCGCAATGCGCAATGGTTGCCTAATTCTACGCCTCGCCCCTGCTCGGAGACCAGTGACAAGGCTTCAAATTGTTTTCAGAGTATCGGTTGCCGCTCGGAGCGACGTCACAACGAGCACATCCGCTACGTTCGATCGGCGGCGGGTGCGTTCCCTGCTTTTCCACGCGTGAAGTGATCGACGAGTTCCGCATATTTGCCGCCCCAAGCCACCAATTCGGCGTGAGTCCCCGACTCCAGGATCCGGCCGCCATCGATCACCACGACCTTGTCTGCTTTGCGAATCGTGCTCAGCCGATGCGCGACAATGAAACTCGTCCGATTCGCAACCAGTTTTGCAAGCGCGTGCTGGACACGAGCCTCCGTGAGCGTGTCCACCGCACTGGTTGCTTCATCCAGGATCAGGATCCGCGGGTTGGCCAGCATCGCGCGGGCAAAACAGATGAGTTGCCGTTGGCCAAGTGAGACTCGACCGCCACGCTCGCCCACTTCCGTTTTCAACCCATCGGGCAGTGCCTGCAAGAGATCCAGGCAATCCAGCGACTGAATTGCCGCCAGCACCTGATCATCGGTGGCCGAGGGACTGCCAACGCGGATGTTGTCGAGCACCGTGCCGGTGAACAGAAAATTATGCTGCAGCACGATCCCCATCTGATGCTGCAAGGTGCTGCCCTGAATTTGCCGCGTATCGTGTCCATCGATCAGTACTTGGCCCTTCGTCGGCAGATAGAAACGGGCAAGCAGATTGATGAGCGTAGTTTTGCCGCTGCCGGTATGACCCACCAGTGCGATGGTTTGTCCGGCATCGCAGCAGAGATTGACATCCTGCAGCACCGGGCGAGTCGGATCGTAACCGAAGGTAACATCGCGAAACTCCACTTTGCCTACAATCAACGGCAGCGGATAAGCGTCGGACGCATCGGACCACTCGGGCTGGGTATCGAGCAGTCGAAAAACTCGCTCGGCTCCCGCCATGGCGGTCAGCGCCTGGTTGAATTGGTTGCCCAGAATCTGAATCGGACTGAAGAAGATATTGGCCAGAAAGAAAAACTGAATCAGATCGCCGACCGGCATCGAGATTTCCGGACTCAGCACGCGATAGCCACCCACGAGCAGCAAGGCGGCGATGAAGAACTGACTGTTGAATTCCAAAAGCGGCATCAGCACCCCGGAGGTGCGAGCCGCGTTCATGTTGAATCGCGCGTGATCGGTTACCAGTTCATGGAACAACTGGCGGTTGACTTCCTGACGCACAAATCCCTGCGTTACCCGGATCCCGGCAACGGATTCAGCAAGCGTCGCAGTCACCCGGCTGAAACTCTCCTGAACCTCGCGATAGGCCTGGCTGAGCTTGGCTCGGAAATGGTGATTGAGCCACCACAGGATCGGCGACATCAAGGCAATGACTAAAAACAAGACCACATCGTAGTAGAGCATGAACATGGCGGCCACGATCATTTGGCCGAGTCCGACAATGCCGACGAAAAGCACGTCTTGCACGCCGACGCGCATTGCTTCGCAGTCGGAAGTCATGCGACTGATCAATCGTCCCGTCTTGGTCCGCTGAAAAAAGCTCATCGGCATCCGCTGCAGATGCGAGAAAATCTCCTGGCGAAGGTCGTGAATCACCGCCTCGCCGATTTCCAAAGCCAGGCGATAGCGAAAGTGAAAGGTGAGTTGGGTCAAGGCAGCGATCGCCAGGACGCCGAGTCCGGCGTAGAGCACATCGCCGCGCTGCGAGATCGGGCCATTAATGGCTGCACCGATCGACCAGGCAACCAGAGGCAATTGAATGGCTCGCAGCACGACGCACAGCATCAGCCAGTTCCGCTTGGCGGTGTACGGTCGCATGTAGCCGAGCAGTCTTCGAATCAGTTTGAGATCGAGCGGACGATGATGCAGTTCCCGATCGGGATCGCGCATCAACCGCACGATCGAAGGGCGGTTGACAGACGAAATCGCTGCGGTTTCGACGGTCCCAGTTTGAGGTTGGCCAGACTGAGGGCGACTCATGCAGAGGCCTCCCAGGCGTTGGATTTTGGCTCAAGTGAATGAGCCGGGACCGAGGTAGTCGAAATCCATCCCTGCGAAATCGCCACATCCAGATAGTGGCCGTCCCGTTGCAATAGCTCCTGATGCGTCCCCACCTGCGTGATCCGCCCGCCTTCCAGCACCACCACGAGGTCGGCGTTCTCCAACGTGCTCAGCCGATGGGCGATCAGCAAGGTGGTGCGACCGCGCATCGCGGCATCGAGCGCCCCGAGGATCTCGTGCTCCGTCGAGGGATCGACGGCCGCAGCAGGATCATCAAGCAACAAGATAGGCGGATCGAGCAGCAAAGCTCGCGCGATCGCCAGACGCTGCCGCTGACCACCGGACAGGTTGAGACCGAACTCGCCGAGTACCGTCTCGTATCGTTGCGGCAGGCGATCAATGAACTCGGTTGCCGAGGCGATCCTCGCAGCACGTTCTATTTGCTCGGGAGTCGCCTCCGGATGGCCAAACGCAATGTTGGCGGCGATGGTGTTGCTGAACAGAAAGCTCTCTTGAAACACGATACCAATGTTCCGACGCAGATCGTCCAAATGCATGTCGCGAACGTCGATACCGTCGATCGTCACCTTACCCGAGTTCGGATCGTAAAAACGAGCGATCAGGCTCAGCAGCGTGCTCTTGCCGGAGCCTGTGCCGCCCAGGATTGCCACGCGCTTGCCTGCAGGGATCGTTAAGCCGATATGCTGCAGCACCGGTTTGTCTGGAAGGTAAGAGAAGTTCACATCCTCAAAAACGATTTCACCTTGCAATCGACTCATGCGAATGGGGTCAGGACGGCTGCAAACTTCGATCGGCGTGTCAAGAATTTCAAACACACGCCGTGCGCCGCTGAGCGACTGCTGGATGGTGTTGGCGATGCCTGCGAGATTCGACACCTGACTGGATAGCTGCTGCAGCAATCCGGCAAAGACCACGAGGCCCGTGCCCAAAGAAATTCGGTCGTTGACGACCAGATGACCGCCGTAAATCAACAGGATGACCAGGTTCAATTGCGAGAGCAGCTGGATAACAGGCGTGAAAATGCTGACCCGCAAGAACACCGATTGCTGCTGATCGCGAACGGTATTATTCGCTTGGTTGAACTTCGTTATTTCCTCCGGCTCGCGACCAAATCCCTTCACCACGTGAACACCGTTCAGGTTTTCGGTGAGCACCAGGATCAGCCGATCGACCAGGTCGCGATGGCGGTCGTATTGCGGTCGGATGTGTCGGGAGAAGAAGGCGGTGATCAGCCACATGACCGGAGTGGTGGCAAGGCAGGCCAGCGTCAGTCCCAAGTCGATGCGAATCATGTAGACGAGATAACATGCGATCGAGAGCACCAGGATCACCAATTGAATCAGCACCGTGTCGACGAACGATCGCACGGCATGGACGTCGCCCGTAACGCGGTTAATCAACGATCCGCTGGCATGTTCATCAAAAAAGCGAAAGCTCAAGCGTTGCAGCTTGTCGTAAACGCGAGCGCGTAGATCGACGACGATTTTCTCATGGACGAGTTTTCCGGATACGATCGCATAGGCGTAATTCAACCACGCGCGCAACATCGCGATCGCCAGGGTCGCTGCAGCGAGCAAAAGAACTTGGAACGACGGAGTCGTGTCGGGAATCGGAATTCCGCCGGGAAGCAGCGGCAGGTCGCTGCGGCCGCCCAGATGAAATCGCAAGACGTCGATTCCGATGCCGCTGAACTGAAGTCCTACGAGTGCAGTGATAAGCAACAACGCTTGTAGAACAAGCAGCTTCACGCACCCCCAGCGATATTCCCAGGCCAACCCCAGCATCCTGCGAGGCAGGTACCAATTCGAGCGACTTTCGGTGGGCGGCGACGAAGACACGAATTGCCAGGGGTGGGATGCGGAGCGGTCCAAGGTTGCGAAACTGTCTGAATTATGCCCGTTGCAGCGATTTGCTTCAAGGAGCGCCGCTGCGTGCGGGATGGATCGTGTGGAGGCGGGGTTTCTCGAATGACATCCTTAAGTGGGACGGCTATATTGAAACGACGGTTGATCACCCGAGCCGCACGCATTGATGTGAAGAATCGAGTTCTGCCAACAGGCTTGTCAGACATGGTCAATAAGGAAAGCCCGCACTATGACAATCGCCTGGATCGAGTGAGTAAACGGGTTGCCCGTGTGAAGAGCGTACGACCAGTCTTATTCGTGCCGTTCGCTTGGTTGCTGTTGAGTGCGACGACCCTTTGCGGTCTGCGCGCAGAGGATGGGAAAGCGACGGAGAGCGCTCCGCTGCCACCTGCTACGCCGGAGCAACTCGAGTTCTTCGAATCGAAAATCCGCCCGATACTGGTCGAACATTGCTACGAATGCCATGCGGCGGATGCGAAGAAAGTACAAGCCGGATTACGGCTCGACTCCCGCGCGGGGTTGTTGCGAGGCGGCGATTCCGGACCCGCACTGGTTGTTGGTAAAGCGGAAGAGAGTTTGCTGATTCAGGCCGTACGCTGGAAGTCGCTGGAGATGCCGCCTCGCGGCAAGCTGAGCGACACCCAGGTTCAATACCTTGTTGATTGGGTTGCGCAAGGTGCGGCATGGCCTTCTGCCGACGCAGGAAAACCCGCCATCGCGGAAACAACGGCAGCGGAGACAGATTGGCAACAAGTCCGTGCACAACATTGGGCCTGGCAGCCACCGGTCCGTCCGACGCCGCCCGAAGTGCAGCAGGCCGATTGGCCCAAGACGGCCATCGATGCATTTATTCTGCATCGGCTGGAGGCGGCCGGATTGCGTCCCGCACCGGTCGCTTCGCCGCAGGTGCTGATAAGGAGAGTGTTTTTCGATCTGATCGGCTTGCCGCCTTCCCCCGAGGAGGTCGATGCGTTTGAATCCGCGTGGGCACGGGATCCGGACGCGGCGCTCTCGGAACTGGTCGATCGCCTGCTCGCACTGCCGCAGTATGGTGAGCGATGGGGGCGGCATTGGCTCGACGTGGCACGATATAGCGATTTGACGGGAACCTTTGGCGGCCCGCCTGTTCCGCATGCTTGGCGGTATCGAGACTGGGTGGTGAGTGCCTTGAATCGCGACCTGCCGTATGACAAGTTTCTGCGGGCGCAAGTAGCCGGCGACTTGATGCATCACGAGGATTCGGTCGCTACGGGGTTCTTCGCCTTGGGGCCGACCTATGTTTCGGACGGTGGTGATCCCGATGCCACCGCTCAGGCGATGTCAGAGACCCTCGACGATCGCGTCGATACCCTGACGCGAGGCATTCTCGGATTGACGGTTTCCTGTGCCCGCTGCCACGACCACAAGTTCGACCCGATTCCGCAGCGCGATTATTATTCGCTCGCTGGCATCTTCAACAACACGCGAGTTGCCGATCAGCCGATGGTCGCGCCGGAGGTGGTCAAGGTTTTTCACGACCACCAGCAAGCGATTCAGATGCGTGAGCAGAAGATTCGCGAATTAGAGGAAGCGGCGAAGAAAGAAAATCGTGAATTGAACGATGCGGAGCGGGGCGACCACGATCGTTTTCGAGCGGAAATCGAGCAACTTCGCAAGCAATCGCCGCCACCCTATCCCGTCGCGAACGGCTTGGCCGACACGGGCAGTGCGGACATGCACGTTGCCATTCGCGGAAATCTGCGAAAACCTGGCGAGGTTGCGCCGCGCCGCTTCCTGCGCGTGCTCAGTCGCGATCTCCAGACCCGTTATTCCCGCGGCAGCGGTCGACTCGAACTGGCTGATGACCTGGTTGCCCCCGACAACCCGCTGACCGCGCGCGTCATCGTGAATCGTCTGTGGAGCCAACACTTCGGCCAGGGGATCGTGCGAACGCTAAGTAACTTCGGAGCGACCGGCGAACCGCCGAGCCATCCCGAACTGCTTGATTGGCTGGCCGTAGAATTGCAGTCCGGGGGCGCTGATCCGGGTTCGCACGGCCGGTTTCCCGCGTCGCCGGCGCCGGCTGCCCGCTGGTCGCTTAAGCGATTTCACAAGTTGCTGATCATGTCGGCAAGCTATCGCATGAGCAGCCAGGCCGACGCGCAGGCGATGGCGGTGGATGCAGATAACCGATTGCTTTGGCGTTTCCATAAGCGGCGACTCGATGTCGAGGCATGGCGCGATTCGTTGCTTAGCCTGACAGGCGAATTGGACCGGACGGTCAGCGGTCCCTCGGTCGACAATCTGATGGTTGCACCGCGACGCACCTTATATGGTGCAATCGATCGAAACGGGGATCAGTTCGGACACCAAACCTTTTTGCGGCTGTTTGATTTTCCGTTGGCTCGAGCCACCAGCGAAGGGCGGATCACCAGCACGGTGCCGCAACAGTCTTTGTTCTTGATGAACAGTCCCTTCATGGCCGCACGTTCACGCGCCTTGGCAGGGAAAATGCATTCGCTGGCCGCCGACGACGAACAACGCATACGCACGCTGTATCGTCTGCTGTATTCCCGTCTGCCGAGCGATGAGGAACTGGAACTGGGGCGAGTCTTTTTGGCAGCGGCATCCGCGAGTTCAAACACGCCGTCCGGCGAAAAGAGTTCGCTGTCGCGGTGGGAACAGTATGCGCAGGTGCTGCTGTCGGCGAACGAGTTGATGTACATCGAATGAGTGATTTACGAGAACGAGTCGAGCCTCGAAACGAGCCGTCGGGCCCGGGAGTCGAACATGTTTCACCGTGATCCGTTGCCATGTGTGTCTCGCCGGCAAGCGCTCGGGCGAATCGGAGCAGGTTTCGGCACGGTGGCCTTGGCGGCTCTGGCTAACGAACAGGCGAGCCAACCGGCTTATGCTGCGGCCAACGACTTACTGGCTCCGAAGCTTCCGCACTTTGCACCGCGCGCGAAACACGTCATCCAGTTGTTCATGCCGGGCGGACCTTCGCAGGTCGATACGTTTGACTACAAGCCGGAAATCGCCAAGCACGCGGGGCAGAGGCCTGCCGAGGTCGATCGCAAGTCGCTTCGCAATACGAAAGGTGGGCTGTTTCCGTCGCCTTTCGGTTTCAAGCAATACGGCGCGTGCGGCAAATGGGTGAGCGACATCTTTCCGGAGGTGGCGAAGTGTGTCGATGACATTTGCTTTATTCACTCGATGCATACCGACATTCCCGAGCATGCCGGCGCGATGATGATGATGAACATCGGTCATCTGCAGCCGAATCGGCCAAGTCTTGGTTCGTGGTTGGTCTACGGATTGGGAACAGAAAGCCGCGATCTGCCCGGATTCGTGGCAATGTCTCCGCGAGCGCAGCCGCGAGGCGGGATGTCGAATTGGGGCAATAGTTTTCTGCCCGGCGCCTATTCCGGTTGCTACGTCAATATCCAGCAGATGCGGCCCGATTCGGTGCTGCATGATCTTCGCAATCAGTTCGTCTCAGGTGGCGACCAGCGCGAGCAAGTCGAACTGCTGCGTCGAATCAATCGGTTGCACGCCGATCGCGCGGAGCAGGACGCGGGACTTGAGGCCCGCATCGCTGCCATGGAAATGGCGTTTCGAATGCAAATGTCGGTGCCCGAAGCATTTGACGTGTCGCAGGAGACCGCCGCCACCCTGGCCATGTATGGCGACAGCGAATATGCCAAAGGATGCCTGCTCGCCAGGAGGCTCATCGAGCGCGGCGTGCGCGTGGTGCAGCTATCCCTGTCGATCGATGGCTACGACATTGCGTGGGACACCGGTCATGACAATATCGAGGGCGGGCATGCAACGCTTGCGCATGCCTGTGATCGCGGCATTGCGGCGCTGATCCGCGACCTTAAGCAGCGCGGCCTGTTCGATGAAACGCTGTTGGTTTGGGGTGGAGAATTCGGGCGGGCTCCCACCTCCGAAGGGCAAAAAGGACGCGATCACGACCACTACGGTTTTACCTCCTGGTTGGCCGGCGGAGGAGTGAAAGGCGGTCTGAGCTACGGCGCGACCGACACGTTCGGACTCAGCGCCGTTGAGAACCGCGTGCACGTCCACGATCTGCACGCAACGATTCTGCATCTCATGGGACTTGATCACGAGAAGCTGACTTATCGATATTCAGGTCGCGAGTACCGACTGACGGACGTCAGCGGCCGAGTCGTTGATTCGGTGATCGCATAGAGCGACGGTCGCGGAGTCACGAGCCCGATTTCCATCTCGGTCGTGAAAGGAATTGCGATGAACGATTTCAGGAACGCACCACTTCCCCTGACGCTGCTTGCCTCAGCGGCGCGAGTTCAACCGGCGGCGGGAGTGAGTTTTCTGGAAGGACCGGCCGTGGACGCGGCGGGAAACGTCTACTTCAGCGACATCGCGGGCAACCGCATCTTGCGTTTGGATCTCAACGGCGTTGTGACCACGTTTCGCGAAGATAGCGGTCGCACGAATGGAAATACGTTTGATGCCGAGGGCAGGCTGATCAGTTGCGAAGGTGCCGAGCACGGAAGCGGTGGTCGCCGACGGGTTGTTCGCACGAACGTGAACTCCGGGCAAATCGAGGTGCTTGCCGATCGCTTCGAAGGAAAACGGTTTAACAGTCCGAACGATGTGGTGGTCGATGTGAAGGGGCGGATCTGGTTTACCGATCCGCTTTACGCTCCCGATCGCAGCATCATGGAGTTGGATCACGAGTCGGTATATCGAATTGATCTCGATGGCACGGTACATCGCCTTGTTTCGCAACCGGACATCGGCAGGCCGAATGGACTGGCGATTACTCCTGATGGAAAGACCTTATACGTGGTGGACAGCAATCACCTGCGTCCTGACGGCCAGCGAAAAATCTGGGCGTTCGACATCGACGCGGATGGCATGCCTAAGAATCAGCGAATGCTGTTTGATTTCGGACGAGGTCGCGGCGGGGACGGAATGCGTCTCGACATGCAAGGCAATCTCTGGATCGCCGCAGGCATTTCGGCGCCGCGGCATGCGAATGAATCGGGGGATGTTCCAACGGGAGTGTACGTGGTCTCACCACAGGGAGCACTCATCGGCCGGATTCCGATTCCCGAGGACGTGATTACGAATCTTGCATTCGGGGGGCCGAACAAGCAGACGCTCTACGTCACAGCCGGCAAGACGCTATTCCGAATCCAGACAGCGGTCTCCGGCTATTCGCTGTATCCCTGATCGGTCGATGTTCGGGTGGCACCCAACGCCGTTACCCTGGTTTGACTCAAAATGGCTGGCGACGCTCATCGATTCTGACTGCCTGACCAGCTGACGATCCCGCAAAAAGAATCGCCGCGTTCAGCCGCAAAGCGGCGGCCCTAAGCAAGCCCAGGGCGCAGCCGGTACTCCGGCGCAGCCCTGGGTACCAGAAAACAACAAGCCAAAAGCCCCAACGGGGCGGCCCTACGAGCCCATCATCTTCAGCACTTCAGCACCAAGCATCGACAGCCGTGGCTGAAGTCAAGCCGCACACCGAACATCAAAAAACGCACCACCGTCGGATGACATTCCAGGACGAGTTCCGCTAGATCTGCCAACGGCACGGATCGGAGCCCAATGAACGATACGTTTGGGATGGGGCGTTCATGAGCTCGATGGAGCTTAGGGCCGCCCCGTTGGGGCTTGGGATGGTCAGATTTGTGCGGGATGGTTAGATGGTCATGCGGCAGATGGTGAGTCGGGCATGTCTTGTTTACCCAGGGCTGCGCCGGAGTACCGGCTGCGCCCTGGGCTTGCTTAGGGCCGCCGCTTCGCGGCTGGATTAGCACAGGGCCGCGGCTTTGCGGTTGGCCGGAAGATCCGCTTGCGCGATTGTGATCGGTCGATCCCGTCATCAATCAATCAATCAATCAATCGCGCAGCCAGCGAAGCATGTTGCGCGTGACGTGTTCGGCAGCGTCGTCGTGGACCCAGTGTCCTGCCTCAGGAATGGTGATCAGCGTCAAATCTTTCGCGACCCAGTTCCAGGTGTCGTTTAACGCACCGGGCAGCAGTGCGGGATCCTTCAGGCCGTGAAACATCAGCACGGGGCACTGGACTTTGGGTAACTCCCGCTTTTCGTATGGCTCGCGTGGATAGTTTGCCTTGTAGTAGTTCAGCATGCCCTCGATGGAGGACTTCTTGAATGCCTGGACATATTGTTCTTTCGCGGCTGCATCGCGGATCCAGAAAGTGAGCATCTCGGGCGTCATCTTGCTGGCTGCATCCGGTTTTTGAAATTCACGTGCGTACTGGCTGGCGGCACGTTGCAGCGGATTGTTGGCGAGTTCTCGCAAGATGCCCTGCGGATGCGGCAGGTTCAAGATCATCAATCGTTCCGTTTTTTCGGGGTGAGCCATGGCGTAGCTCCACGCAACCATGCCGCCCCAATCGTGTCCCGCGACGATTGCCTTCTTTTGCGGAAAGTGATCGATGACCGCATCGAGGTCGGCAACCAGCTTGTCGACGGTGTAGTTCTCCACGCCCTCCGGTTGATCGCTTTCGTTGTAGCCGCGTTGGTCGTAAGCGACGACTTGGAAATGCTCTGCGAGAGCAGGCATCTGCTTGCGCCAGGTGTACCAGAAGTCCGGAAACCCGTGCAGCATCACGAGCAGCGGTCCTTTGCCGAGCGTCACGTAGTGCAGTTTCACCGCACCATTTTTGTCAGGGGCAGGCGTGACAAAACCGTGTTTGGCTTCGCCGAGTTGCTGTGCAGCGGTTGGCGCTGCTAACGCGACGAGTGTGCAAAAGATCGTCGTGATGATCGACGTTCGATCCATAGCCATCCGAGGTGCGTTCCTGCAAGGTAAGGGTAAGGGATTGCGGTAGGTGCGTCGCGGTCCGCGATCAGCCATCGCATGGCACGACTGATCACACTTGATCAGCAATTGCCTTGAGATCTGCGGCAATTTTGTCTAATCGCTGTCCCATATCGCGGCGGGCATTGTCGAGGTTGGCGAGCAGTTCCGGCGCGACGTAGGTAAACATGTAAAACTTGACTTTCGGCTCGGTACCCGAGGGACGCACGGCGACGTAGTTGCCTTCGAGTCCCAGGTCGAGCACGACCATGTCGCCGCGGGGAGCGTCGAGCGGCGATGCTTTTCCGTTTGCGGTGACGGTCAGAGCCTGGTAATCGCGCACTTGCTTGACTTCCAAGCCGCCGAGCGCCTGCGGAGGTGATTGCCGGAGTCGTGTCATCAGGGCTTTCATCCGCGACATGCCCTGCGAGCCCTCCATGAATAGATTCAACGTGCGCTCGTCATGGTATCCGTGCTGCCAATAGAGCGATTCAAGTTTCTGGTGAAGCGACTTGCCTTGGCTTTTTGCGAGCGCTGCAAGTTCGGCCATCAGCATGCAGGCCACGGCACCATCCTTGTCGCGCACATATTGCCCCACCATGTAGCCGTGAGACTCCTCGGTGCCGAAAAGGAATTTCTCGGGCCCTTTTTCATCCATCAGCCCCGCGATCCACTTGAAGCCGACATGGATGTTGCCATGCGTGGTTACGCCGTAGCTGTCGGCGATGCGGCGAATGAGTTCCGTGGTCACCAGTGTTTTGACCACGTAGTAGTCTTTGCCAAGCGAGCGACCTTGCGAGCGTTGTTCGAGAACGTAATCGGTGAGCAAGGCGCCGAGTTGATTGCCCGTAAAGGTTTGCCATGGCCCTTTCGGATCGGAGGTGACGGGCGCGGCACATCCCATCCGGTCGCAGTCGGGATCGGTGGCCAGGGCGATGTCAGCACGGATTTCCTGAGCACGTGTGATGATCGCGTCGAAAACCTGCGTGTTTTCCGGGTTGGAAACATGGCCCGGCACGTTGGGGAAATCGCCGTTCGGTTCGGCGTGCGGAGCAAACACTTCGACTTGCTTGAAGCCGTCGCTGGCAAGCGCAGGGATGACGGCCGACGTGCCAACGCCATGCAAAGGCGAATAGAGCACCGAGGCATCGCGCGGTCCGGGCAGTTGTTGCGATTTTAGTTCCTGCAGGAATGCGGCGTCGAGTTCCTTGGTGCAGATCACGATTCGGCCGTCGGCGACGGCCGCAGCAAAGTCGACTTTCACGATCTGTTCGACAGTCATCACGCGATCAATGATGGCCTTGTCGTGCGGCGGCAACACCTGAGCGCCGGTGGACCAATATACTTTAACCGCGTTGTCGCTCGGGGGATTGTGGCTGGCCGTTACCATGATCCCGCAGGAGCACTGTTTCCATCGCACGAGATACGACAGCTGCGGCGTGGCTCGGTAATCGTCCAGGAAATAAACGCGAAAGCCCGCGGCCACCATGATACCGGCGCAGAGTTCTGCAAAGTGTCGCGAATTGTGCCGTGTGTCGTAAGCAATCGCGCACGATCGATTCGAAGCAGAGGCGTTCTGTTGGCGGATGTAGTCGGCCAGTCCTTGAGCGCTCTCGCCGATGGTGCGGTCGTTGATCGCGTTGGAGCCGATCGGATACATCCTTCCTCGTCGGCCGCCGGTGCCGAAGGGGATCACGGTCCAAAACGCATCATCGAGTTCCTGCCACTTGCCTGCCGAGATGTGCGACGCAACTTGTTCGGCGTACTCCTGATAACGCGGCTCGGAGAGCCATTTCTTGATATTCTCCACCGCGCTGGAAGTTAACTTTTTTTCGCAAACAGCCGCATCCAGTTGGCTCTGCAAGGCGACAAGATCCATCGACTAGGCACTCCGTCAAAATGTTGAAGCGTTACGGGCACCGCTGAGGCTGCCACCCAAGACGTGCACGCGCGTTGCCTTGACCGCCCGCAACGTCCGCGTGCCGCAAATTGTACGGAGAAAGCGGCCAA
>JBJOLO010000266.1:0-3129 GCA_046045565.1 Planctomycetota bacterium
CGTCGTTCTCTGTCGGCAGCCGAAAAGCTTCTCAAGCAAGGCTACGATGTGCGACCTCTGAAGCAGGGTTACGAGGAATTGCTGAAGAACGGTTTTGAGAAGTCTGGCAAGTAGTTCTTCGTTTTGAGCGTGCACCGTCACGGTTGCCGAGGAAGCGATGCAGATTGACTTGATGGTGACCTGTTTGGGTGACGTAATTCGCCCCACCGTCGGTCAGGCCACCGTATCGCTGTTGAGGCGACTGGGACACGGTGTGGAGTTCCCTGCGGCTCAAACCTGCTGCGGACAGCCGATGTATAACAGCGGTTACGCCGAACTTGCTCGTGAGCAGGCTCGTCACACGCTCCGCGTATTCGCAGGCGATCACGCTGTTGTGACTCCATCGGGATCCTGTGCGGCAATGATCAAGGCGGAATATCCGCATCTGTTTTCTGACGAGCCCGAGTGGTACGAACGGGCCGTTGATCTCGCTCGGCGCACCTACGAACTCAGCGACTTCCTCGTCAACCGGCTGGGTATCATCGACGTGGGTGCCAAGTTCCAGGGGCGCGTGGCCTACCACTATGCGTGCCACTTGCGTTTGCTCAATCAGACGCCCGATACGGTCAAACAACTGATCGAACATGTGGCTGGAGCGACCTATGTCGCTCTGCCACGCCAAGACCAGTGCTGCGGTTTCGGGGGCTCCTTCGCTGTCCGTTACCCGCAGATTTCCGGAGCCATGGTCGATGACAAATTGCGCTGCATCCGAGAGTGCAACGCCGATGCACTCGTCTCTACCGATGCCGGCTGCTTGATGAACATCGGCGGGCGATTGCATCGGGAACAGCGGGCAGTGCAAGTGCTGCATCTCGCTGAGTTGCTCGAACTGCGCTGAGTTTTGCTATCCGGATCGAGCACCCGGAACGATGTAGGGCCCGTTGGATGAAGGCCTACCGCACTCTCCTGCCTGACGTGGCTAGGCGAGCACCTGGGAGAGGAATTTTTGAGCGCGCGGAGTCTGCGGTCGATCGATGACCTCCCCGGGTTCACCCTGCTCAACAATCCCGCCGTCGGCCAGGAGGAAGACACGGTCTGCAGCCTTGCGGGCAAAATGAATTTCATGCGTGACCAGCACCAGCGTCATGCCGTCTTCTTGTAGTTGCTCGAGCGTCGCGAGGACTTCAGCCTTGAGTTCCGGATCGAGCGCGCTTGTGATCTCATCGCACAACAATCCTTGCGGCTCCATCGCCAAAGCGCGTGCGATGGCGACTCGCTGCTTCTGACCACCCGATAGTTGTCGCGGGTAGTCGTTTGCCCGCGGTTCCAAGCCCACACGTTTTAGCAGCAGGAGCGCCTGATCTCGTGCCTCCTGAACCGATCGGCCGAGCACCTGTCGCGGAGCTTCCATCACGTTCTCCAGCGCCGTCATATGCGGAAACAATTGGAAGTCTTGAAAGATCATGCCGAGCGATCGTCGCACACCGGACAGGGTGTCGGCGGTCGCATCGGGTGTAAGACGCCAACTGCCCACCTCAATCGTGCCGCGATCGAACGTGTTCAGGCCATTCATGCAGCGAAGCAACGTCGATTTACCCCCGCCGCTGGGACCCAACAGCGCGACCGTCTCGCCCTCGCCGATTGCAAGGCTCACCTGATTTAAGATCGTCCTTGAACCGTACGATTTGGTGACGTCCGTCACGGTAATGGAATGCGACATCTACGCACCTCGTCTGGCCTATCCGATCCACTTCACCTTGACGCCCAGTCTGTTCTCAATCGCGTCGTCATTCGTAAGGAATGCTTGCCTCGTCAAACGAACCGCGACCACTCTGCTCCGTTTTTGGACTCGCTTCTCGGCCCTCGCCCAATTAGGCCCTCGCCCAATAGCGCTCGAGTCGACGCGCCAACGCGCTTAGCGGTACCGACATTGCCAAGTAGATGATGGCGGTCACGAGTCCGATCTCAAAATACTTTTGGCTCGACTTGGACAACAGCTGATACTGTTTCGTCAGTTCAATCACGGCGATGCCGCTGACCAGACTCGTGTCCTTAAACAGGGCTACAAAGTCATTGGTCACGGGAGGCAAAATGACACGCATTGCTTGCGGCAGGATGATGCGTCGAAAGGTCGTCGTTCGGTTCATCCCCAGCGATGCGGCGGCTTCCCACTGCCCGATCGGAATCGACGAGATGCCACCGCGATAAATCTCTGCCTCGTACGCGCCGTAGTTCAGGCCGAAGGTGAGCACGGCCACCGTCCAGTCGGTCAACCGTAACGGGATCCCCAAGTCCAACGCGTCGATCATCGCCGGCAGCCCGTAATACAGGACGTACAGCAAAAGCAGAACAGGGATGCCCCGAAAAACCTCGACGTATGCAATGGCGCACCATCGCAGCGGAAGCGGTCCGTACAGTCGCGCCACGGAGACCACCAGGCCGATGGCCATAGCCAGCGTCATGCTCATCACCGAAATCCGGATCGTCACCCATGCGCCGTCTAGCAGCAGCGGCAGGTATCGATTCAGCGTGTACTTCTGCCGTGACTCCTGGAGAAACTCGGTCGACCTACCAGGATTGTCGAGGGCTAACTCCTGTTGATCCTCGTTCCAGATCTCCCACTTCTCATAGATGCGCCGGAGCTCGCCGTTCTCCGTCAGGCGTTTCACCGCGGCATCGACCCGGTCAGCGAGTTCCTCTCGATCCTTGCGAAATGCGATCGCGTAATAGCCTTTGCCAACGGGTTGGCCGCAGAACCGCAGCTTCGGATTCGGCTTCGCGCAATAGATTGCGATCGGCAGGTCCATCAGCACCGCATCGACATTGCCCACCTCGAGATCCCGATACGGCTCCAGTTGTCCGTCGTAGACTTTGGCGTCGATTCCCAGTTGCTCGAGCATTCGCGAAGCAGCGGTTTCGCCAAGCGTACCGACCTTCCGCTTCAACTTACGGCAATCGTCCAGCGACTGCACCGTTTGGTCATCAGCGCGGACCACGAGTTGCAGCCGGTAAACGTAGTACGGTCGCGACAAACGAAACGAAGCGGCTCGCTCGGCGGTGACCTCAATCCCGTTCAGTGCGAAATCAAAATCGCGGCGCTGCAGACCCAGCAGCAGGTTATCGTATCCGTACTGCTGGAAAGCGATCGTT
>JBJOLO010000320.1:0-4026 GCA_046045565.1 Planctomycetota bacterium
GGTGAAGTAGTGCGCGAGTCGCTGCATGGCGGGGGCGAGCACGCCGTGGTGCTTGAGTTCAGCCAGCAGAAAATCGATCGCAAGCGGCAGATTCGTTGTAGACAGAATTTCTTCCCGAACCTGTTGCAGGATGTCCTGCAAGGGAACCTGATCGAGGATGCGGATCCCGATCGCTTCGAAAAAGTAAGACTGTTCGACGTATTCTTCACGATCCAGCATAGGGTTCCCTGGCGGGTGTCGCCGGCCTCGGCCTATAATAGTCTACACTGCGAAGCTGCGAAGCGGTGAGCTGATGGCGGGTTTGGGTCGCGAAGCGGTTGGGTCTTGAGGTTTTGGAAGGAGTGGCTTGTGGAATCGGAGTTCTCCAGCGTGCCGGATGCCGTCGATGCGATGGCCCGCGGCGAGGTTGTGATCGTCGTGGATGCCGAGGACCGGGAGAACGAGGGCGACTTTATCTGCGCCGCGGAAAAAGCCACTCCCGCCAATGTCAACCTTGTGATGAATGGTCGCGGTGAATTCTGCCTGCCGATTCTGCCGGACATCTGCGAACGGTTGGAGCTCGTCCCGATCGTGGAACACAACACCGCCCCGTTGGGCACCGGGTTCCTCACCCCGATCGATCATCGCAGTGTAAAAACAGGAATTACGGCTGAAGAGCGGGCTCGCACCGTTGTCGCGGCGGTCGATCCGAAATCGACGGCGCGTGACTTTGTGCGGCCGGGGCACGTGCATCCGCTGCTGGCGAAAGAAGGCGGGGTACTGCGTCGAGCAGGTCACACGGAGGCCGCGGTGGATTTGGCACGGATGGCGGGTTTGGCTCCCGCGGGCGTGCTGTGCGAAATCCTGGATGCCGACGGCGATCGGGCATCCCGCGAACAACTTTTTCAATTAGCAACACAGCATCATCTGCAGATCATCTCCATCGAGCAATTGCTTGCCTACCGCCGCGTCACCGAAAAACTGGTGACCCGCGCCGCGCAAGCCTCGCTGCCGACCCGCTTCGGAACCTTCACGCTGGTCGTCTATGACGTACGGTACGAAGCGCAGCAACCGCTGGCCCTGGTCATGGGGGATCTCGTGAATCACCCGGCTCCCCTGGTGCGTCTGCATTCCAGTTGCTTCACAGGCGACTTGGTTGATTCGCTGCGTTGTGATTGCGGCGATCAGTTCCACGAGGCGCTGCGCAAGATCAGCGAAGAAGGATGCGGGGCGATGGTCTACCTGCCGCAGGAAGGGCGGGGCATCGGGCTCGTTGAGAAAATCAAGGCCTACGCGCTGCAGGAGACAGGACTCGATACGGTCGAAGCGAATCTCGCGCTGGGTCACAAAGCCGATACGCGAGACTACGGAATCGGACTGCAGATCCTCAAGGACCTCGGCTTGCACAGCGTGCGACTGCTGACGAATAACCCCAAGAAAACCGATGCCTTCGTGTATGGCGGGTTTAACTTAAAGGTCGTCGATCAGGTGCCGATCTCGGTGCATGTCAATCAGCACAACGCGCACTATCTGCAAACCAAACGCGACAAGCTTGGCCATCAATTTCCGGCCGAACTGTCCGCGATGCTCGATAAGGAAATCGATCGCTCGGCCGAGTAGCCGCGAGGATGCCAGGAGTCCCGCGTAAGCCTCCACGCGATCGGATTTCAGATCGATGGCAAATCCACGGCGAATCCATGGCAAAATCCATGGCAAGGCGGTTGCGATTTAACTGCCGCCTTGCGACTTCGATTCGCGGCCGAGGCAGCGGCCGATTTGGCGGACGGCTTGACGTAGCCGGTTTTCATTTTCCACAAGCGATAGCCTCAAATAGCCCTCGCCGGCGGGGCCGAATCCGGTGCCCGGGCTGACCGCCACATCGCCTTTCTCCAGCAGCATCATGGCGAAATCGAGCGTCGGCATCTGTGATGCCCACGGCTCGGGTACCTTGGCCCAAACGAACATGCCGGCTCGCGGGTTGTCCATCGACCATCCCAGTCGGCGCAGGCCTTCGACCAGCACGTCGCGTCGCCCTTCGTAGATTTTCGATTGCGCCTCGACGGCCGCGTCGGTGTGACGCAAAGCGACAATCGAAGCGATTTGAATCGCCTGGAACATGCCGTAGTCGTAATAACCCTTGATGATACCTAACGCGCGAATCATCTCGGCGTTCCCGGCGCAAAAGCCCACGCGCCAGCCCGCCATGTTGTATCCCTTGCTCATGGTCGTGAACTCGACCCCCACGTCCATCGCACCCGGCGTCGCCAGAAAACTTGGCGGCTGGTACCCGTCGAAGGCGACGTCGGCGTAGGCAAAGTCGCTGATGACCATGAAACCGTACCGCCGCGCAAGCTTGATCACCTCGACGTAAAACTCCGGCTCAATCGTGACGGTCGACGGATTATGCGGGTAGTTGATGATCAGCAGCTTCGGGGTGGGATACAGGTGCTGACAGGTGTAGGCAATGTTGGAGAGGAACTTTTCGCTGTTCGCAACTTCCAACGCGATGGCATTGCCGGACGCCAACGCGATGGCGTGCATGTGCACGGGGAAATAAGGAGCCGGAATGATCGCGTTATCGCCCGGTCCCATCAGTGCCAGGCACATGTGGCTGAAGCCTTCTTTGGAACCCAGGCAGACCATCACTTGGGATTCGGGGTCGACCCGCACACCGTACTTCTTGAAATACTTGGCGGCCACCTCGCGACGCAGATTGAGAATTCCGTTCGACTTGCTGTAGCCGTGGTTGTCGGGATCGCGAGCCGCTTCTGCCAGTTTTTCGATGACCAGGTCTTGAGGCGGGTCGGATGGATTTCCCATCCCCATATCGATCACGTCGCTTCCCGCTCGACGCTTTTGATAGAGCATCGCGTTGATGCGGCCAAACAGGTAGGGCGGCAGACGATGGACTCGGTCCGCCCAACGGACCTGGAACGGTGCATCCAACGGGCAGGTGGTCAGTTGGTTATCGCCGGGCCGTTGAGGTACGTCGTACTCCGACATCGTCCCAACCTTGTCCTCCGCATCGCCACCCTCTGATGTGCGGCCCTCTGACTCTGCCATGGCTCGATTTCCTTTTCATCCACTCTCAGGAAAACTCTGCTCGCGAAGCCTCAACCATAGCGGTTAACCGTCGGGAAGGAAACGCCAGCTTGAGCGCCTCGCCGCTCGATTGGCGGCCCCGAGGTAAGGTTCCTGCACGCGGGGGCCTCGGACCGAATGACCGCGGAACGAAAACAGCGGCGGAACTAGAACAGCGTACGAACGACGGTGACGCACTCCGGGTCGTCGTTTCGAGCGTTGTTGACGTGGCGGCTGACCGGTTCTGCAATCAACCGATCGGGATCGGCCGGCCGAAGCAGGGGCAAGAGTTGTGCGGGATTCTCCAGGTTCGGGTCGAGCCACTGGGAAAAAACGTCCGGCTCCAGAATCACCGGCATTCGATTGTGAATCGGACGCAACGGTTCGCTGGCATCGGTGGTGATCAGGGTACAGGTTTCCCAGGCCGAGTCTCCCCAGGTTTCCCACAGTCCGGCGATACCGAATGGCATTCCCGAAGGTTGATGGATGAGATACGGCTGTTTGAGTTTGTTCTCAGTTTTCCATTCATAGTAGCCGTCTGCGACCACGAGGCACCGGCGCCGTCGAAACGCCGCGCGGAACGAGGGTTTCTCGGCGACGGTCTCGCTGCGGGCGTTGATCAGGGAACTTGCCATTGACGGGTCTTTCGCCCACGACGGAACGAGGCCCCAGGACATCGGTCTCGCGATTCGCTGGCCCGCCGGGTGTTCCACGACAACCAGGACCGGTTGGGTCGGGGCAATGTTGAACCGGGGCGTCCATTGCACAGGAAGCGACAGTTGGAATTGCTCGACGATAACTTGAGCGGGAGCCCGGAGCGTGAAGCGACCACACATAGGGAAGACACCGAGGCAAGGAGGAACGCGTTTTTCGGAGGCGAATGGATCGGTTGGGCCGGTTTGGCCAGCAAGGGCAGGTGAGGACGGGCCCATGTCGTCTTCGGGCTCAGGCGGCGTCCTCTGTGCC
>JBJOLO010000338.1:0-3950 GCA_046045565.1 Planctomycetota bacterium
CACCTGGCAGTGCCACCCGAGCCAGAGCTGACGGATTTGGGTGGTACTGCTGCTTCAAGGATAACGAAGCAGTTGGCTCGTCTGCCCTGCCAGAATCACGGTGAGCACGCTTCGTGTCACCTGACCGTTGACTCCCGTTCCACCCTTAGCCCCGATTCAGATTGGGACATGCTTCGGCAGTTCGTACTTCGGTGGTGTGATCAAACACTGTCAGGTGAGCCTGCTTTTCTGAGGCTTGAGGCCTCAGAAAAGCAAACTCACCTGGCAGTGCCACCCAAGCAGACCACCTGAGCCTAATTTTTACCCACAGGAATCACGAGGCTTTCCGCTTTCAGCACGGAGTCGGATTTCAACAAGGTATCGCGAGTCAGGAACACGATGGCGGGGGCGCGGGGATTGTCTTGCGCGAATTCGAACGTGTGACGTACGAAGGCGGGCGTTGATTCCGTCGAGTATTCGTGTTCGGCTCGTTCCGGTGCGGGGACCATCCAGACGGCAATCGGTTGTGCAGCGCTCCCGTCGCGATACTCTTGAGTCACCGTCACGCGGTATCGATCACTGTCACCGCTGCGACGCCGCTCATCTTTGACCTCAAAGGATACGTCGGGCGTCGATGCCAGCTTGAATTTGCCCTTGAGCGCATCAGCCAACGGCTTGCGTTCCGTCTCCACTTCCTTCATGGAGAAGTACAAGTCGAGACCAGCGGCCTCGGATTCAACGGGGTAAAAAGGAACCTGGAAACGTAGCCAGGGAATCGGTTTGCGCTGCACAAAATCAGCGTCGAACAACAGCCACTTTCCGCTGCGGGCGGCGGCTCCGGTTCCTTGCGGAGTGACTTCGGCCCAAACCACGGCAGGCCGTGGAGTGAATTGCGTTGGATTCATGTTTTCAATCGCCGCGAATAAAGCCAATCCCTCGGATGTCCGTTCGGGGGCATATGTGGAAACGGTGTATTGCGGCTTGCCTTCGCGGTCCCGGACCTCAGTGCGTGGATAATCCGTGAATGCTCGCTTCGGAGAAATGTGTTCCAAGCGACTATTGGCGGCATTGAATCGCAGTTGAATCAATTCGCCGCCCGCTAATTGAATCCGCGTCCGCGGCTGTTGGCCTTGACCAAGATACGTGACGTCATACGGGCTTTTGCGATCGCTCCACTCGTCGACGATGACCGTGCCTCGTCCGACCTCTGCTTCTTTTCGAAAACTCTCTCCCTCGACCCTGTCCACACGAAATTTGACGTTACCTACCGTGGACATCACCACTTCGACCAATCGATCGCGGCTATCCGCGAAGTGGAGTCGCAGGTTGCTCTGTTCGGTGTCGAGTGCCCGCAATTCATCGCTCGCACTTTTGGAATAAAGAATCACATCCGTCTGCACGTGAGGATTCTTGTTTAGGATGCTCGCCACCGTGGCTTTGGTGGTACGCTCGCCGACGGTGGCCAAGTCGCCTGGTGCCGGCTCATCATTGCCGTCCGTGATCACGACAACGCGGCTGATGCTGCCACTTGCTGCGATCGCTTCGACGGATTTTACGATCGACGCATAGAGTGGCGTGAACCCTTTCGGCTCCACCCGGTCTGCGAAGTCAGCGATTCTGAAAGCAAGATCATTGGATAGAATCGCGACCGGAAACTTCAGCTCGATGTCCTGATTGGGGAGGATTCCATCGCCGAAATACTTGTCGTTTCGTATCGTGCCTCGATGTCCAAAGGCGATGAAGCCCACGCGAAAGCTCGACTCGCGTATCGCGAGCATTTGCGACAATGCTGTCCGTAACCCTTCCGCAACTTCGGTGCGTTTGGCGGCTTTCCCCATGCCGAGCAAGGCTTCGTAGTTGGAGGCCCGTTCAAGGCGACCATCGCCCCACACAAACATTTTCTCTCGATCTCGAGTCTCATTCATCGAGTTGGAGCAATCGAGAACGAACAGCACATCGATGGTTTGCTTTTCATCCCCGACTACCGAAACTTCCGGTGCACGCGGTTTCGGGGCGTTCCAGGTAACGACTCGCGTTGCCCCCGGTTCATTAACTCGGAAATCGGCACTCCAGAGATGGCCGCGAAAGAGAATCTCCGCCTGGCCATGATCGCCGACGGCCTTCAGGTCCTCTTGCTTCAGCGAGTAATCGCGCCGCGAACCGGACTCGAGAACCGGCACGGGAATGGCCCGGCGAGAAACCCGCTGTCCGGCATCCCACTGTTCCAGCGTTTTTCGCGAAGTATCCGCGGAGGTGACGTAATATGCGGCATCGCCGATGGGCATGCGAGGGTCGTTGACCACGGTCACCGATTGCGCGATGTCTTCAGCGGTATTGGCGCGGACCACGGGACTGGGTTGGGGCCGAATACCGAATCGAGCGGCCTTTTTCCGCAGCTCACGTAGATCGTCGAGGTTCTGTTCTTCATACCGTACCGTCGCATTGACGACGTTTTTCGCCTCCCGCAAGAGATCGCCCGCGACTTCGTAGAAATAGAGCGGTGCGTTTGTTCCACGACCAGACCAGAAATCGTCCAAGCTCCGATGCGTTTGCCATGCAAACCAATGGTGACGATCGAATGCTTGCAGAGAATCGGATGGATCTTTTAGGTTCTTCTCGTCCCATGTCCGCTTCACCAGGATTCCGGCCGCGTTACGTACCAAGCGGTCTGTGACACTCCGAAGCAGACGCTCCTGGCGGCCGACTCTGGGGCCGTCGCCGGAATCATTTGCTTTTTGTTCGATTCTACCCAGTTCGGTTCGAACCGAATGGAGCTGTATCCGCACCGCAACTTCTTGAAGTCGCAAACCGCGCGTGATCTCCGCTCGACGCGCAAACGGATCTTTTGCCTGTACTTCGGAGTTGAATCGAAATGTGTCCGGTTGGACACGGTTTTCAATCCCGGGCAGTTCGCGGCGATCCAATACACCAATTAATGGATGCTCGCCCCATTTCAGCAATTGCTCCTCATACGCAATGCGGGCCTCATCCTCACGGATTTCATTGGAGGGAGTTGGGGTGTCTGCAGCGGGCCTCGCCTCCCTGCGCGCCTGAATATCCTTCCGATGCTTTTCACGTAGGCGAGTCCGGTCCTCGCCCGTCAGCAACGGACAGGCGAGAAAGTCGAGTGTTTCCAAGCGAACGCGCGGGGCGCTCTCTGCTTCGACCTGCCTGAGTTTGCTGACCCGATCGTTGAATGCCGCGGTTAGTTGGTCCAGTAATTCGCGGCCTTGTTGCGTCACCGTGGCCGACGGTAAGGCATTATCGCGCAGGGAATCATCCAGAAGGCGTCCTAAGGTGTGATTCTTCTGCGCGAGTTCAAACATTTTCCCGGCGATGCCACTGAGGTCGGGTTCGTTTTGCGAGCGCCGAAGCGATCGCGTAAGCCAAAAAACGAGATGAGGCAGCTTCGCGCTGATTTCATCGCGAGTTGCCAGGGCGTCGGCAACCATGCGGTGATGACGCATGAGATCGCTAATCGAAGCCGGCTCATCGGCATTCGTGTTGCTCGCCGAATTGTCACGCTCGTTTGCGGCGTTCATCTGCTGCCAAAGCCGTTGCGCTTCTTTGAGAGAAGCATCATCACCTACGAACAGCAGATCCTCGGCTTTGCGTCGCGATCCGTCGAACCGCTCGGCCTCTTTCTCCAACCACCAATGAACCCGTTCATCGGCAGGGCCGAAAAGTATCTCGATGCGTTTGCGAATCAGCAAGGGCTGCTGAAAAAAGCTGGTTGCTTGACTATTGGGGGGCCGGTCGAGGTGACGGTCGAGCATCTTCAAGGTGTGGATCTCGATTGGATCGATCGGCCACGGTTCGCTTGCCTCGCCCAAGATCTTGACAACTTCTCGCAAGTCTTTCTCGGAGGGCTTCTTGTTGGTTACGAAGTCCCAACCCAATTGAATCAATTCACCGTAACTACGTTTCCTGATCGGAGCGCGATCCGGCGGGGGCATACTGACCCACTTCTA
>JBJOLO010000350.1:0-7155 GCA_046045565.1 Planctomycetota bacterium
AATCCGCTTCACGAATTTCTACGTGCCGGCCGCCGTCTGTTCCGCTTCGCGTGCCGCCTTGCTGACGGGCTGCTATCCGCAGCGAGTCAGCATGATGGGCGCCCTCGGGCCACAATCGAAAATCGGCATTCATCCGGACGAGCAGTTGCTCCCTGAGCGGCTTCGCCAGTCCGGGTACGCAACCGGCATGTTCGGCAAATGGCATTTGGGCGACCATCCGCGATTCAGCCCGACCCGCAATGGCTTCTTCGAGTATTTCGGCCTGCCGTATTCCAATGACATGTGGCCGCTTCACCCAACTACAAAAACGTACCCGTCCCTTCCGCTGCTCGACGGCATCCACACCCTCGCGCTCAATCCAGACCAAAATCAACTGACGGAATCGTACACACAGCGAGCCGTCCAATTCATTGAAACGCATCGCGACGAACCGTTCTTCCTTTATGTCGCCCATAACATGCCGCATGTGCCCCTATTTGCATCCAAGGCGTTTCGAGGCCGTACGCAGCGCGGCCTGTACGGCGATGTGATCGAAGAAATCGACGCCGGCGTCGGCGAGATCCTCAGCGCGCTGGAACGCAGTGGCCTGACCGACAATACGCTGGTCGTATTCACCTCGGACAACGGGCCTTGGCTTTCGTACGGCGACCACGCCGGATCCGCGGGTGGACTTCGCGAGGGAAAAGGCACCACCTGGGAAGGCGGACAACGCGTGCCATGCGTGGCCCGATTCCCCGGTACGATCCCACCAGGTACCGTCTGCACAGAACTCGCAACGACCATGGACTGGCTGCCAACCATCGTGCGACTCGCCACGGTGAATCGCGATGGAAACCAAACGGACAACCCAGCGAAATCAACCCCAACTAAATCAAACGATGCTCAGGATGCCAACAAGGGCGCCGGCAACGAATGGGCGATCGATGGCCACGACATCTCCGACCTCCTGCGAGCAGTCCCCGGCGCCAAGTCGAAATATCAAGCGTTCTATTACTACTGGAACTACCGACTGGAAGCGATTCGAGCAGGAAAATGGAAGCTCCATTTCCCACACTCCTACCGCAGCTTAAAAACACCCGGAAGCGGTGGCCAACCGGGTGAATATGTTGAGCGAATGGTTGAGCAATGTCTGTTCGATCTGGAGCGGGATCCTGGAGAATCGACCGACGTTGCGGCCGAGCATCGCGATGTCGTGCAGCAACTAGAGCGTCTCGCGGAACGAGCTCGCGAGGAACTCGGCGATTCGTTACAGAAGCGTGTGGGCAACGCCGTGCGGCCGGCGGGAAGCGTCGAGGACTAACCGGCATGTGGAAATCACTTTACCCGTTCGCTTCCCATTGGCACGACCTCGGCCCGGCTCGTCAGCATTATGTCGACGAAGGGCAGGGCAAGCCTCTGTTGATGGTTCACGGCAATCCGACGTGGTCGTTTTACTATCGCAAATTAATCCAAGCCTTTCGCGGTTCCCACCGCACGATCGCGCCCGATCACATCGGCTGCGGATTGAGCGACAAGCCTCAGGATTATCCTTACACGCTGCGTCAGCACACCGATAATCTCGTGAAATTGATCGAGCGGCTCGACCTGCGGCAAATCACGCTTGCGGTCCACGACTGGGGTGGCGCGATTGGACTGGGCGCAGCGGTGGCCCGGCCGGACCGATTCGAGCGTCTCGTACTATTCAACACCGGCGCGTTTCCGCCCCCGTTCGTACCCTGGCGGATCGCCGCTTGCCGCACCCCGCTTCTCGGTCCGCTTGCGGTTCGCGGACTCAATCTTTTCGCTCGCGCGGCACTTCACATGGCCGTCGAACGACGCCTGCCGCGCGACGTCGCTGCGGGACTCACCGCACCCTACGATTCCTGGTCAAACCGTGTCGCGATCATGCGGTTCGTTCAAGATATCCCCTTCACACCCCGACATCCGACCTGGAAGGTGCTCGAAGAACTCGAACAGCAGCTTTCCACGCTCGCGCACCTGCCAACCATGATGGCCTGGGGTATGCGTGACTGGTGCTTTCGCCCCGAGTGCCTCGACCGGCTCCTGAAAAGTTTTCCCAACGCGCAAGCGCACCGCATCGCCGATGCCGGCCATTACGTCGTCGAGGATGCGCACCCGATGATCGTCCAACTCCTGACGTCTTTTCTGGGCGTGGAGCGATCCGACGCAAGTCCTGTCAGTTGAGTTCCTACGCAAGAGCGACGTCGACCGGAAGTGCCCCCCACCGACCTCCGCGGATCCATGGTAGCGTCCGCTGATTTCCGCGTTGCTATTCGCGACAGCGGCATTTTCGCAAGCGTTGTCGCACTTTCCCCAGCGTTCTGCCACACACGATCAATCGAACGCTAGACAAACTTGGCCTCCGCTTCGTAAAATCACTGCTTCGTGATTGGCAAACCCAGCCGACGGCCGGTGTCGCCAATCGGTCTCGATCAGTGTCATTACGGAGAAACGATTCCCATGAGCGGTCCGATTATTCGCAGCGGTCCTTCCACGAAGTTCTCGGAGAATTGGTCCAAAGTTTTTGGCAAGAAGAGTTCCAAGGCGGGCGCGAAAGCCGCCTCGACCGGAACCAAGGCCAAGACGGCCAAACCCAAGGTCGCGAAGAAAAAGACTGCGAAGAAGAAATAGCCTCTGTCGACCCGATGTTTGGCAGAGTCCACGGATCGCATGGGTGCGTGGCAATCACACTATTTCCAGCCACCACCATGCCCTGCGTGGCCTAATCGAGGAATGGCGAGCTTGTGAATTCGTCTACCGAGCAATACGATCCGCGGTACCTCGAAGGCATCGAGCACTTCAACAAGTGCGACTTCTTCGAAGCTCACGAAGTTTGGGAGGAACTCTGGACCGAGTACCAGGGCCCGTCTCGAAAGTTCTATCAGGGCCTGATCCAGGTTGCCGTTTGTCTGCATCATTTCGGCAATGGAAACACGCGCGGCGCCATTAAGCTTTACCATAGTTCGCGCGCTTACCTAGACAGCTATCGACCGGTCCATGAGGGACTCGACGTCGACAAGCTCCTTTCGGAGATGGAAGCTTGTTGTGCCGCATTGCTCGAGAGCCGCGAGGACTTTCCCAAGGTCGAAATTGTTCCCGACTTGATCCCCGAGATCCATCTCGTGAGCTGAGTCGCCGCCACTTGGTCGCCGCTTTCTCTCCCTGTGTCTGCCCGCTCTCCTTGCGAAATCGAGCCATCGCACCTAGGATGTTCTGACCGTAGCCCAGCGTAAATCTCAGCCATTTCCAGCGAGTTGACGATCCTCCATGAGCACGCCTGCACCATTTAAAGTTGACCTGCCTCGAATCGAACGGGCTGTTCGCGAGATCTTGAGTGCGGTGGGAGAGGATCCGGATCGCGAAGGGTTGCTGGAGACACCGGCGCGGGTGGCCCGCATGTACGCGGAGCTTTTCGCCGGCCTGCATCAGGATCCGCGTCTGCAATTGAAAAAATTCTTCACGGAGCAATACGACGAAGTCGTGCTGGTCCGCGACATCTCGTTTTGCAGCGTTTGCGAACACCACCTGTTGCCGTTTTTGGGTAAGGCTCACATCGGTTACGTGCCCGACGGCAAGGTGATCGGCTTGAGCAAGTTAGCTCGCGTTGTGGAAAGCGTTTCGAAGCGCCCGCAGGTTCAGGAGCGAATGACGCAGGAAATCGCCCATTTGCTGGAGACGGAACTGGGCGCCAAGGGCGTCGCTGTCGTGGTGGAAGCCGAGCACACGTGCATGACCATTCGTGGAGTGCGCAAGCCTGGCAGCCTCTGCATCACTTCGGCCATGAAAGGCCTGTTCCGATCGAACCTATCCTCGCGATCAGAGATCATGCAGTTGATCAACGGCCGGGACCGACGCTCCTAAGTCGACGTCCATTTCGTAGACGCCACACCAACGTTGCGCGACGCCACACGACGGCGAATGCGGTTCGCCGTTTATCGCGTCGTATCACCCTAGGCTTCGCTGTCCACACGGAGGATCCGCCATGACGGTCTATGACGCAATTGTCCTGGGGGCAGGCGGAGTCGGGAGTGCGGCCACCTATCATCTCGCTCAGCGCGGTGCGCGCGTGCTTGCCTTGGATCGATTTCCTGCCGGCCACGACCGAGGCAGTTCCCATGGCGAGACCCGGATCATCCGGCAAGCGTATTTTGAGCACCCCGACTACGTCCCCCTCCTGCTTCGCGCCTACGAACTTTGGGCTGAGCTCGAACAGCAAACCGGCGAAAGACTCTTTCACCAAGTCGGCTTGCTGCAAGCTGGCCCGGCCGACGGTGTCGTGGTACCGGGCGTACTGCGGAGCGCGAAGCAACACGGCTTGAGCGTCGATGAATTCGATGCTGCCGAATCGATGCGTCGTTTTCCCGGCTTTCGCATTCCAGCGACGGCAAAGGTGGTATTTGAACCGAAGGCCGGCTATCTGCGTGTCGAGCAATGCGTGCGAGCCCATCTCTCCGCCGCAGCGCGACTCGGCGCCGAACTCCAACTTGACGCTGCCATTCAAACCTGGACCACCGACGCTGCCGGATACCGCGTCGAAACATCCCGCGGCAGCTACGTTGCAAAACGACTCGTTGTCACCGCCGGTCCCTGGGCCGCCTCCCTGCTAAACGGCATCCGCGTTCCGATGCGCGTGCTGCGCAAACACCTTCATTGGTTCGAGGTGAACGACCGCCATCTTCACCTCGACGGCGGGTGCCCGACTTTTCTTTTCGAACTGCCCCATGGCGTGTTTTACGGATTCCCCCGAATCGATGATCACGGCATGAAGGTCGCCGAACATTCCGGTGGAACCGAAGTTGCCAATCCGCTCGACGACGACCGTAGCCCCGAACCGCTCGATCAGCAACGCGTTAGTGATTTCCTCGCGTCATGGATCCCCGGCGCGGAGCTCAAACCAAGACGACATGCCGTTTGCTTCTACACCATGACCCCCGATGAACACTTTCTTGTCGATCGACACCCCGAATATCCCGAAGTCGTTTTTACCGCAGGCTTGTCCGGACATGGTTTCAAGTTCACCAGCGTTCTCGGACAAATCATGGCCGACCTGACACTCCAGAATCAAACATCGCTTCCCGTCGAGTTCCTGAATTGCAGACGGCCGATGCCAACCTTCACCAGCCACGCAACCTGATCCGCCATCGCCACGCGTCGCGTGGCATGAAGTCCTGTGACATGACACGCCGACCGGCCGGAATCGCTGCGAGATCATGAGTATGTCCCTTGATCCTGTGTAGACCATGAATGCTCTCGATGACGACTTCGAAGTGCGATTTGCCGAAGGCACGCTGGTGCTTGAGCGAGTACCGCGATCGATCGTGGTTCACGGCATGCGGCACATTCCATGGACTTGGGATGATCGCATCGCAGCGTGGCGAACCGATGCAATTCACTACCCTCAGATTGTCGAATTCTTTCGCGACCAGTCGATCTTGCTGGGCGACTCCGTCGCCGAATGGATGACAATCGCGTGGCCGGCCACGCGACTTCCCGAACTGCGAGCAGACCAACGTCAGGCTGTCGACGCATGGCTGCAGACGCGTCGCGGTCAGATCATCATGCCGACCGGCACCGGTAAAACCGAAGTGGCGCTCGCGATCCTCGCTCAAACCGCCAGCAGCACGCTGATCGTCGCACCCGTTCGCGATCTGATGTATCAGTGGCATCGGCGCATTCTCGAGCGATTAGGGTACGACAGCGGAATTATTGGGGACAACTGTCATCAAGTTCGGCCTGTCTCGGTTACAACCTACGACAGCGCCTGCATTCACATGGAGCGACTCGGCAATCAGTTTAAATTGCTGGTCTTTGACGAATGCCATCACCTGGCTGGAACCATGCGTCGCGATGCCTCGCTGATGTCGGCTGCGCCCTATCGACTCGGCCTGACAGCCACCCCTGAACGAAGCGACGGTCGACATATTGATCTGGATTGGCTAATTGGTCCCGTTCAGTATCGACTGGAGATCGAACAGGTTCGAGGGACCACGCTGGCCGAATACAACGTGGTCCGTATTCCGGTGCAACTATCCGCCGAGGAGGACCGCCGCTATCGCGAGTACTCCGCGATTGTCCGCCATTACCTCGCCGAGCGTCGACAGGAAGAACCGAACTATTCCTGGCAGGACTTGTGCGCGGAAACGGGTTCCACCCCGGGTGCGCGCCGTGCGTTGCGAGCCTTTCACGCGAAGAAATCGATTGAGGATCGGGCCGGGGAAAAACTGCGGGTACTCGAAGACCTCTTCCGCTTGCACGCCGATACACCGTGTATCGTCTTCGCCGGATCCAACGCCATGGCTCGGGACGTCTCTCAGCGATTCTTGATTCCATGCCTGCTCAGCCACTGTGGAAAACGGGAACGGCTGGAAGTGCTGAACGGATTGGAGGACGGCAGCTATCGTGCCCTCGTCGCTAACCAGGTGTTGGATGAAGGCGTGGACTTACCGGCCGTGAAGGTCGCCGTGGTGCTTGGTGGTACCGCATCGACGCGGCAGGCCAAACAACGCCTGGGCCGCATTTTGCGCAAGACGGGCGCCGCGAAAGCCGTCTTGTATGAAATCGTTTGCGAAGACACCAACGACGTACAACGGTCTCGAAATCGACGGCGGAGTGACGCCTATCGCGGAACGAAACGCGGCAAGTCGCGGCAACCGCCAGACAACGACGTGTTCTGATTTACATTAAACGCGCAAACGCGATCTCGCGATCGCAGACGATCGGTGCGTGCGGAACCAGCGACCAATCAAAACGCGAGATCAGTTCGCCCGGCGAGATAAGTTCATTCTCCGCAGCCAGTCCGCTCCAATTCGCAAGCAACCCCACCAGCCTGCGTGACGAAACCCCAGCCTCGCGAAAGGCGGAGATTCGCGTGTCGCCGTGCCGTTTCGCCAGTCGCTTACCGTCGGGCCCAATTACCAAAGGCACATGATAATACCGCGGAGTGGAATAGCCGAGAAAACGCTGGAGTAGAATCTGACGCGGCGTCGACGCCAGCAAGTCATCGCCTCGCACCACTTCCGTGACATTCATCGCCTCGTCGTCGACCACGACCGACAACTGATAGGCAGCGGTCCCGGAGTTTTTTTGGACGACGAAGTCACCCACCTGCTGATCGACATCGATCGACATGGGACCATGGAAGCCGTCTTCGAATGA
>JBJOLO010000420.1:0-3131 GCA_046045565.1 Planctomycetota bacterium
CCTGATTGACGGTATTCCAAACTAATAGCCTTTAATTGCATTGTTTGAATAACACGCACACGCTGTCGACGATCTTTCGTCGGCAGCGTGTTTTCGTATCATTGAATAGACCACGCTATAATAGGAATGACTGCATCGTGTCGCGTGCCTACAAATAGACTGAGGACAATCGCGATGAACCCTGTGCTCACAACCACTCACGAAGAAGCAAACGCAGGTTCGATGACGATCGACTCGCTTCAACCAGCCAATGCATTGTCCGCGATTCCGTCGAGCAATTCGGCGAGCGACGAGTCGCGGCGGTTTGCCGCAATGATTGGCGTGCCGCTGGTCGACCTTCGTTCGATCTCGTTGGATCCTGCAGCGGTATCCATGCTGCCGGCTCGCGAAATTTCCCGCAGGCAGATGCTGCCTTACGGCTTCCACGACTCCAAGCTTCTCGTCGCCATTAGCGAAACATGCGACCTGGACGGCCTGGATGAGATTCGCATGCGAACCAATCGTCCGCTTGAGCTTCGCGTTGCTCGCCGCGAGGAACTTCACGAATTGATCAAAAGTGTCGTGGGACTCGGCGGCGGGACGCTTAATGAACTCTCGGCGGCGACGCCCGAATACGTCAGGGATACCGAAGACAACGAGGACGATCTCGCGAATGAGGCCTCGATTGTCCGCTTAGTCAACGAGTTGATCCGTGACGCCATTCTGCGGCGGGCCAGCGATGTTCACCTGGAACCTACCGCTGCGGGAATGCTGGTGCGGTACCGAATCGACGGCATGCTCGAACCGGAATCGGCCTCGGACGAGTTGCATCGTTTTCGCAAGGCGATTGTCAGTCGCATCAAGATCATGGCGAAGCTGAATATTGCCGAGCGTCGATTGCCTCAGGATGGCCGCATTCGCTTGCGATTGGAGGATGGCGAGCGCGATGTGCGCGTGTCGATTATCCCAATGCTGCACGGCGAAGGCATCGTCTTGCGGTTGCTCGATCCGCACCGATCACTCGTCGATCTCGGCGATCTGGCAATTCCGTCGAACGAAGCACAAGCCTTCGACCAATTAATCCATGCACCGCATGGAATCATCCTGGTTACTGGCCCCACTGGGAGCGGAAAAACGACCACGCTCTACGCCGCGCTCGCGGAGCTGCGCGGCCCGAAAAAGAAAATCGTGACGATTGAGGACCCCGTCGAGTACGAGATGGAAGGGGTGAACCAGATCCAGGTCCAGCCCAAGGTCGGACTCACGTTTGCCAGCGGACTGCGGAGTGTTCTGCGTCACGATCCCGATGTCATCCTGGTTGGTGAGATTCGCGATCCGGAAACGGCTCGCAGCGCGATCCAGGCGGCCATGACGGGACATCTCGTATTCAGCACCCTGCATACCAACGATGCCCCGTCGGCCTATGCACGAATGATCGACATGGGAATCGAGCCGTACCTTGCGGCCGATGCGATTATCGGTGTGATGGCCCAGCGACTGGTGCGACGACTCTGTCCGCATTGTCGTACTCCGTATGCGCCGCAACCCGGCAGCCTGCCGCCGGATTTTGGAGATCCCTTACCCAGCGTGCTATGGAACCCCGTGGGCTGCCGCGAGTGTCGCGGTTCAGGCTATCTCGGCCGCGTGGCGATTTTTGAACTGGTTCCGTCGTCATCGTCGATTCGCGACGCATGCGTGCACCAGGCAAATCTGGCCGAACTGCATCGCACGGCAACTCGAATCGGCTACCGTCCCCTGCGATTCGATGGTTGGCAAAAAGTCCGTCAGGGAGTTACGAGCATCGACGAAGTACTCCGTGTCGCCGGGCACGGCTTGGAAGGATCTGTTGGCGATGCATCGGAAGTCACTTCCCTCGAAGCAAAAGCATCCGATGTCAATCGATCCCATGGTGAAGCATCTTCGGATTTTTCCACAGGGTAATCGATGGCCGAGTTCGCTTACATCGCGAGAAACGAGCTAGGTGGTGAAATCAATGGCGAATTGACCGCCGCCACCAAGCGGGAAGCGCTGGCGATGATCGCCGGTCGATCGCTGACTCCGATTCGCGTCACGCCCGTTCACCGGCCTATCGCCCGCAAGCGTTGCCGCATGCCGGCGCGGTTCTACACCGAAATCGCTGACCTGCTGAAAGCAGGCGTCCCGCTCATGAAGTCCCTCGAGGTCCTTCGTCAGCAAACGCCCAACAGCGAACAAAACCAGGTCGTCGCGCATCTCGTCGAGCGACTCTCGGACGGTGCTGCGCTTTCTGAAGCCATGCAAGAGCGGACCGACGTCTTCAATGCCATCACGATCGGGATCGTGCATGCCGGTGAGGAAGGTGGTTTTTTGGAGGAGTCGTTGCGTCAGCTGGCCGAGTTCCATCAGCGCTCGGATGAACTTCGCTCCCGATTGATCCAAGCCACCATTTACCCGCTTTTCCTGTTGAGCGCCAGCGGTGCCCTGATCATCGGCTTGCTGGTGTTTTTCGTACCGACCTTCGCCCCGATTTTTGAACGACTCGCAGCGCAAGGCTCGCTTCCCTGGGCAACCGAATTCCTGATTTTCGCCAGTCAAAGCCTGCGACAGCATGGCTGGCTGATTGCGATGGCGATCGGCATGCTGGCCTTTGTCGCCGGCAGCACGTTGAATCTTATGAGCATTCGCAATTGGCTCTTGGAAACACTTTCCCGTTGGCGGGTACTTGGAAAACTGATCAACGAGACAGCCACGTCCCGGTTCTGTCGCGTGTTGGGAACCCTGCTTGCCAATGGCGTTCCGCTGGTACGGTCGCTGCGTATTACGCGGCATACCGTCGGCATCGCGTCGTTCGCGACGATGCTCGATCGTGCGGCAGCCCGCATCTCCGATGGCGAATCGCTCGCCTCGCAACTTTCGCAATGCCACTGCATACCGTTTGACATTGCGGCGATGATCGGCGTAGCCGAACAAGCCAATTCGCTGGAACAGACGCTCGTCGATGCCGCCGATATCCTCGAAAAACGGGCCTCGCGACGACTCGAAATGCTACTAAAACTGTTAGAACCGTTACTACTGCTCTTGCTCGCGGGCGTAGTGCTGTTTCTGGTTGTCGGCCTGATGCTTCCTATTTTCGATGCGGCCGGAACCATGAATTAGCCTGTTTATTACGATGC
>JBJOLO010000058.1:0-4995 GCA_046045565.1 Planctomycetota bacterium
AATAACGGCTCCCATGCAGAATTGGTCCGGCTGGCTCCTGATCGCCTATTGCCTGCTGATTACCGCGGCATCCTGGGCGGGCGGGCACATTCCCACGCGACTGCGCCTGAGTCACACCGGTATGCAGGTGTTGATGAGCTTCGTGGCCGGCTTGATGCTCGGCGTCGCACTGCTGCATATGCTTCCGCATGCCACACACCATTTGCCTTCGCTCGATTGGGCTGTCAAGGGAGTGTTGGTCGGACTCCTGGCGATGTTTTTCCTGATTCGCGTTTCGCATTTTCATCAACATCATGGGCATGACGAGCCGGTCCTGGACTCCGAGATCGGTTCGACCTGCGACCATGCTCATGCTGCAGGCGATGAGGCAACTCCGCATGATCATCGTCCACACCCCAGTCATCATCATGGGCATCATCACGACCACGACCATGCGGGCCAGGAATCTGCGGCGCAAAGCGGCAAGCACGAAATGAGCTGGATGGGGCTTGCGCTGGGACTCTCGATCCACACGTTGATCGACGGCATGGCTTTGGGAGCAAGCGTGGCTGCTGAAACCACGCGGAACAGTTCCTTCTCCCTGGCCGGCATCGGGACCTTCCTGGCCATCCTGCTGCATAAGCCGCTCGATGCCATGTCGATCGTCACCCTGATGACCGCCGCGAAGTGGCCGGCGGCGCGGCAGCGGGCAGTGAATTTGCTGTTCGCCCTGATGTGCCCCATCGGAGCACTGTTGTTCTGGGTCGGCACCAAGCTCTACATTGCCACGCAGCACGAACTGCTTGGCTGTTCGCTGGCCTTTTCCGCCGGCGTATTCCTCTGCATTTCGCTGGGAGACCTGCTGCCCGAAGTCCACTTTCACCGGCACGACCGCGTGAAGCTGTCGATCGCGTTGCTGGTTGGCGTTCTGCTCGCATTCCTGGTCGGATTCCTGGAACCGAATCACGCCCACGAAGTTTCTTATGCGTTTCCCGTTTCGGTTTTGCGCTGAGCAAACCGTTTCGCGTGGAGTGACGGACACATCGATGCAAGGAGTTTCCTATGTCGATCGCGCGTCGTTCGTTCCTGGTTTCTGCCGGTGCCTGGATTGGGGCGTCCGGCATGGCAGCGAACTTAATCAGCGATGAGCCCCCGCCGGTAACGCAACCACGAGCTACCTCAGGCGACGATGTGGTCGAGCCTACCTGGACGGAGCGTCTGACCGTGACGGTCGGCACCACTGAGGGCGACCTCGTTGGCAGCACCGACAAAGTCATCCAAGCCGCAGTCGACTACGTATCGCGACTTGGCGGCGGCACGGTGCAGTTGGCTCCTGGAACCTATCGCTTTCGCAATGCGGTCACGCTGCGTTCCAAGGTCCGATTGATCGGCAGCGGACCCGACACGATCTGCATCAAAGAACCTAGCGTCACGACGCGACTCGCCGTTGACTCCGATTGGTATGACCAGGAAATCACGCTGGCGGACCCAAGCGGATTCAAGGTGGGCGACGGGATCTGCCTGCGCACGAAGAATCCTCACAACGGCGGCGTCGATGTAGCGAAACGCACGTTGGTTGCCCGCGATGGTGCGCGATTCAAACTGGACCGTGCCTTGCGCCAGAATTTCTGGCTGGAGGGGAAAACCACGGTATCGACCTTGTTCCCGATCCTCACCGGCGAAGAAATCGCGGGGGTAGCGATCGAGAACCTGGTGCTGGACGGCAATCGCGAGCGAAACGAGCATCTCGACGGGAATTACGCCGGGTGCGTTTTTCTGCAGGACTGCCAGCGAATATCGATGCGGGGCATCGAGGCGCGGAACTACAATGGCGACGGCCTCAGTTGGCAAATCTGCCATGATGTGGTTGTGGAGAACTGCCACAGCCACCATCACGCCGGACTCGGCTTGCATCCCGGCTCCGGATCGCAGCGACCGATCATGCGCAAGAACCGGCTGGAGGCCAACCAGATCGGAATTTTCTTTTGCTGGGGAGTGAAGTTTGGCTTGGCCGACGAAAACACGGTAGTGGGAAACAAGTGCGGGATCTCGATCGGCCATCGCGACACCGACAACGTAATCATGGGCAACACGATTCGCGATAGCGGCGACGTCGCCGTCTTATTCCGGCCCGAGCGGGGCAAGGCCTTTGCGCCGCATCGCAATCGACTGGTGCGGAACACCATTGAAAACAATGGTCCTGATGCGTCGGCCGCGGTCGATGTGCAAGGCGAGACGGAAGGCGTGCAGATTCTCTCGAACACGATCAGCGATCGCCGCCCCGACACGGGCCGCATCGGAATCCGGATCGGGGCGTCCACGCGCGAGATTGACCTGGCAGCCAACGAGATCACCGGAATGACGGTCGAAATCGAAGACTTGCGGTCCCGGAAATAATCACGACTGCGTCGTCAGCGGGAACACATCAGGCATCGAGTAACTTTGCGCCGTGGGCTTTGGCGGCTGCGGCGACGATCTCCTGCCGTACCCGATCCGCCTCCTCGTTCGTCAACGTTCGCTCCGACGATCGCAGAATGACGGAGACCAGCAATCGCTTTTTTCCGGATCCATCCTTCGCCGGATCGCGATAGGTTTCTTTATAGTCAAGCGATTCCAGAAGCGTCCCGGCGGCTTGCCGCAAGGTGGTCGCCAGCGAGCGCCAGTCGACCGTTTCATCGACGACCAAGTTCAAATCCCGCGACACAAACGGGAAACTGCTCAAAGGCTTCAGTTGAGGCGTCCGGCGTGCGAACTTAGCGAGCAACGAAAGATTGATTTCGGCCACGGCAGTGCGCGCCCTTAGTCCGGTTGCCTGGTATCCTTTCGGCGAAAGCTCTCCGAGATACGCGAGCGGTTGGTCATCGACCACGATGCGGCACGAGCGATTCAAGTCGAGCAGCGGCAGTGTAATCGGCTCCGCGACCAGATTCATCTCCGCGAACAGTTCGCGCCCTAGCGACTCGACGACGCCTTTCAGATCCCAGAAATCGCCGCTCGAGACGATCCCCACGGTCCACTGCTCATTCGGAAGCTCGCCGGCTCGAGGCAAGTAGATGGCAGCCGTTTCGAACAACTCGGCGGCGGGATTCTGCTGCGTTTCATTGAATCGACGTGCGGCAAGCAAGGTCGGGATCAAACTCCGACGAAGACGATCGGCCGTCTCCAGGATCGGCGTGTCGGCTACGATCGCCGGTGCATCCGTCCATGGCGTGAATAAATCGCTGAGTTCGGGCGTGACCATGCTGATCGTCAGGGCTTCGTCGAACCCCGCGCTGGTCAGCGTCTTGCGCACGCGGGTCAGCACCCGATCGGACTCGGCACGGAACGATGCAACCATCGGCACCTGGGCATCCTCGGGGATCTGATCGTAGCCATGGATGCGCGCGACTTCCTCGACCAAGTCGATTTCTCGCGTCAAATCCCGTCGCCAGCTGGGCGGGGTCACGGTGATGGTCGTGGCAGTCCGATGCGAATCCGCGCACCCTAATCCCTTCAGGATTTCTGCGACGCGGTCATGCGGCACATCGATCCCGAGAATACGAGGGAGTTGGGCGAGTCGCAAGACGACGGGCGACCGCATCGGCACGGCAGCACCTTCGTACACTACACCACTGGCCAATTCACCGCCGGCGAGTTCTAAGATCAATTCGCAACACCGCCGGCTGGCCCAATCGATGCCGACAGGATCCACGCCGCGTTCGAAGCGATAGGAGGCTGCGCTGTGCAGTTTCAGCTTCCTGGCTGTGCTGCGAACCGACCTGGGAGCAAACTCAGCCGACTCGATCAACACGTCGTTCGTAGCTGCCGTGACTTCCGTGTCCGCTCCGCCCATCACTCCGGCGATCGCGACCGGACGCTCGGCGTCAGCAATCACGCAGATCGATTCATCCAGCGGATACTGCTTGTGATCGATCGCCGTCAGGATCTCGCCGTTGCGGGCTGCACGAACCACAATTTCACGACCTCGAAGTTTGGCACCATCGAAAGCATGCAGCGGCTGCCCGCACTCGAGAAGCACGTAATTCGTGATGTCGACCACATTGTTGATGACCGCGACCCCGACCGCCTCCAGTCGGCGCGCGAGCCACGCGGGACTGGGGCCCACCTTAATCCCGCGAATGACCCGCGCCGAATAGCGCGGGCACCAGTCCTTCGCTTGGATCGTTACCTTCGCTAATTCCGAAACCGCCGGTCCTTGCTCGTGCAATTGTGCGGCTGGAATTGACAGCGGCAGATCGAACAGCACGGCCGCCTCGCGGGCGATGCCGAGATGCCCCAGGCAATCCGGGCGATTGCTCGTTACTTCCAAATCGACCACGAAGTCCTGGCCGCTTTTTTCAGTGGACTCGTGATTCAATCCGGCCATCATCAACCGACCGGCAAACTGGTCCGGACTGATGGTCGGCGCGAGCTTCACGTACTCCTGGAGCCAATTCCACGAAACGAGCATGTTCAGAATCCCGAAGAATTAGAATTGGTGGAGAAAGCGCGTATCATTCTGGTGGAAGTTGCGGATGTCGGTAATCCCGTGCCGTCGCATGCACAGTCGCTCGATCCCCAACCCGAACGCAAAACCGCTGACTTCGTCCGGATCGTAGCCGACCGCGCGAAGCACATTGGGATCCACCATGCCGGCACCACCCATTTCAATCCACCGATCCTGCCAGTGCATATCCACCTCAACACTTGGCTCGGTAAACGGAAAGAACGACGGCCGGAATCGAATGTGTACTTCGGTGCCCAAATAGCTGGTTGCGAACATCCGCAATACGCTCTTGAGGTCGGCCATGGTCACGTTACGATCGACCAACAAACCTTCCATCTGATGGAACATCGGGTAGTGCGTCTCATCGACTTGATCGGGTCGATAGACACGGCCCAGAGCGATAATGCGCACAGGCGGCTTTTGCTTCTCCATCACCCGAATCTGAACCGTGCTCGTCTGACTCCGCAGCAACAGCGGACTGTGATTCAGCCTGCTGACCGTAGAGAGATAGAAGTTGTCGAGCGGATCGC
>JBJOLO010000623.1:0-7429 GCA_046045565.1 Planctomycetota bacterium
TCCGATGCAAGGATCAAGCCCGACCGGGCCGATGCCTTCGGCACCGGAATCGGCAAGCCGCCCCACTCCCTATTGGGCGATCGTGCTTGCGGTACCTCTCGTGGGATTTCTTTTTATCCAACTTCTCCAGCTTGTGATCCGACGGCCCAGGGTTGACTCTGCCGGTCGCGAAGACCCCAGGGGTTAGGGCTGCGCGGTAAATGGAGTCAAGTTTAACGGCCGCAGTGCCGATTTCGTAGCGGCACGCGGATCATCTGCGCACGCGACGTCGTCTGCGCATCGCGACGTAGGAAAGTTGTCGTAACCAAGTTGCACCTGCTGTCAGCGGAAAGGAGCAAACCATGTCGAGACTCGCCTTAGCCATCGCGATCATGGTGCTCGCAGCCGGCTGCTGTAATGGCGGGATCTGCTCGATGCGAAACAGTTCCGCCATCCCATCGTGCGGTGCGGGCGGAATGCATCGCGCTGGTTGTTCGAACTGCGCCCAGTGCAAGCAAGGTTTGGCAAGCGCGAATCCGAGACTCGAGAACGGCGAAGCCACTCAGGCGAAGTCGTCATTCCAACCGCCGAACGCGCGGTTTCATCCGGTGCCCACGGCACCCGTCTTCCATCCTGCACCCGAGATCGTCTCCTCGACGTTCGCTAGCAACTAACCGCAATCTGATCCCGATAAACGGGAGCGGAACGGATTATCTTTCCCACCTTTCGCATGATCTCATCGCGTTTGCGAAACTAGGATGAGTTTGCGGCTTCTCGATGTGGCTTTCAATGGCTGCATAACCGTCAACCGATGCACATATCGGACCTTCCTGAGAGGCGGAGTCATCTGGAAGCGGAGCCCCCGTAATCGGCTCCGAACCGGCGGACATGGAACGCATCGCCGGAGGTGCCATACCCGATCCAGCGTTGGGGACTTTCCTCGACGATAGCCCGCATACATCCTCCGCAGCGATTGAGTACTCAATGCGCCCACTGCCCACCCGCAACGTTCGATGGCACGGCATTTTGGCGGCCGTGATGCTCGTAAGCGTGTCGTTGAACTTGGGTAGTTCCAGCTACGCATCCTCGCGTCGCACGCCGATTGTTGAGGCCGTGAACGACGCGATGCCGTCGGTGGTGAACATTCATGGTCGCAAAACGGTGCGATCCGAAGATGCAGCGGGCACGACGGGCGACCATTTCCGGCAAGTGAACGGGATGGGAACCGGGATCGTGATTGACGAACGCGGTTACGTGCTTACAAACCATCACGTGGTGGATGGCGTCTCGCGGATCCAAGTGACGCTGCATGATCAACGGACGGTGGTGGCCAAGCTGATTGCCCACGATCAGAAATCTGATCTCGCGGTGATCAAACTCGACGTCGAAGGTGCCTTGCCGCTGATGCGGATCGGCACATCCAGTGATTTGATGGCCGGCGAAACCGTGATTGCGATCGGCAATGCGTACGGATATGAGCACACGGTGACGACAGGCATCATCAGTGCCTTGCACCGCACGGTTCAGGTGAGCGACGAGCAAACCTATCGGGACGTGATCCAGACGAGTGCCGACATCAATCCTGGCAATTCGGGTGGACCTCTGCTGAACATCGATGGCGAACTGGTCGGGATCAATGTAGCCGTGCGGATTGGAGCTCAAGGTATCGCCTTCGCCATTCCGGTGGACCAAGCGTTGGAGATCGCCGCCGGTCTGTTGAACTCCGAGAAGGTCGGTCGAATCTCGCACGGAATCGTCGGCAAGACGGACGTACGGGAATCGCAACCGCAGTTCGTGGTCACAAGCCTTCGCAAGGAAAGTCCCGCGAAAGCGACCGGGCTGGAAAAGGGCGACGTGGTGGTGGCTGTCGATGATCTGCCGATCCGACGGGCACTCGATTTCGAACGAGCCATGCTGCGGCACTCGGCCGGCGAATCGGTTGAAATTCAGATTCAGCGGTCGGGCGACCTTGTCAAGTTGCAGCTACCAATCTCCGGAGCCGCTCGAAAGGGGGCCAACACCGTCAGCACCAGCGGCGGTTCCAACTCCAATTCATCGGACCGCACTTGGGATGTCCTGGGCTTGCGGTTGGAACCCGTCCCCGGCGCGATGGTGCAGCAGATTGACGCGAGGTTTAACGGCGGTTTGAAGATCCTGGAAGTGCGTCCGGGCAGCCCCGCCGCGAGCCAGCGTTTGCGTGCCGGCGATATCCTGGTTGGTCTCCAGACGTGGGAGACGGTTCGACTCGACAACGTCACCTACATTCTCAACCGACCCGAAATCACCACGGGCCAACCGATTCGCTTCTACATCCTGCGCGGCAACGAGACGCTGTTCGGCAGCATGCGAGTCAACGCGGAAATGACGCGCTAACGGCAGCCAGCCGGACGAACTCATGCATGGCAGGAGTTCCGCTTACCCGGTCGTTCCGTCGGCATCGCATCCTGAATCAAGTCCGCGATGCGACGAGGTAATCGGTGACTCCCGCTCGCTCCCGTTCCGTGCTCCGGCTTCATCGATTATCCTGCTGGCATGGAATCCGAGTTCATCGCTTGGCTGCGGAAGCGACTGCCCCCCGATCGCCCGGATGTGGATACGGGGATCGGCGATGACGCGGCCGTTTTGAAGGTTAGCCCCGGTGCCCGCATCGTTGTGACAACCGATGCGCTATCGGATGGCATTGATTTCCATCTGCTTGCTGCCGGCTCTGCGAGCAGCACCTCGAATGAATCAACGCATCGCTCAACGAGGCAACTTGGTGCGGCTACCCTGCGCGAGGCGGGATACAAAGCCCTGGCGGTGAATCTCAGCGACTTGGCAGCGATGGCCGCGCGTCCCGTCGCCGCATTTGTTTCGTTGGTACTGCCTACCACCGGTGCGTTGCAGGCGGCTCAGGATATGATCGAAGGCTTGCTGCCCCTCGCCGAGGAACACGCGATGACGATCGCCGGGGGCGATACCAACACCTGGTCCGATCGACTCGTGATCAGCATTACCGCGATCGGCGAAACGCAACCCATTCGATGCGACGGCGAATCGCTGCAACACGGGGTCTGGCGCCGATCCGGAGCGCAAGTCGGCGATGTGATTCTCGCAACTGGCGAATTTGGAGGCAGTTTGCTCGGTCGCCACCTGCACCCGATACCTCGAGTGCGCGAGGCCACCCGACTGGCGACGCGATACCGGATCCATGCTGCCGTCGACGTCAGCGACGGCCTGACGCTGGATCTCTCCCACCTTGCGGAATCGAGCCACTGCGGCGTCCTGCTCGACCTCGCTGCCATTCCCATCGCGCCGGCCGCGCAGGAAATGGCTCGACAAGCGGGCGACTCCCGATCGCCACTGGAACACGCCTTGTGCGACGGAGAAGATTTTGAATTACTGCTCGCGGTGCCTGCCACCGAAGTCCCGCAGATTCTCGCAGACGCGGAACTGGGAGTACGCATTACGCCGATCGGGCATTGTATCCCCGAGACGGGCCTCTGGGTCGATGCAGGTGCAAATCAACTTCGCCCCCTCCCACCCCGCGGCTACCGGCACGGTTAAGCGGGGCCGATAAAAGGCCGCCTCGCGTTCCCAACTACAACGGCGTGATCGCAACGCATCCGCATATCAGCAGAGAAATGGCATTGAAGCAGATCCCGCCTCAGGTCGTCCGATAGACAGCCGAACAACGATCACTGCATAATATTTTTTCATTATGGTGACGCTCGCTTTCTTTGGCTCGACATTATTGGGCGCCTTCCTTTGTCTGGCGCCAGTCGCTCATTACGTACTCGGCCCGATAAACCGGGTCGTAGCCAACCTACGTGCGCCGAGCCGGTTTCAACTCAATGACTTTTTCTGGCTGCTCGTTCAGTGGCAGTTGTTGCTCGGCGCCTGCGTGAGCTTTGTCGGTACCCGCCAATGGCGTTTTTTCACCTCCCTGGTCACCGCAGGAACGATCGTCGTCGTGCTGCTCTGGAGCGGCGCGGTCAGCTTCATTTCCCGAGCGGGAATTGACTGCCCGCGACGACGCGCCGTGTTCGTGGTGTTCCTGCTTCCTGCAACGCTCTCCCTGATGGTCGGCGCGGTGGCGACAGTCGTCGCGCTCATCACGATGCCGTTCGCCATCGTCCACGACGATAAATTCACCTGGCTGCAATACGCTCTGGTCTATGCAGCCATCCCGCTGGTGATCGGCCTTGCCATTTTCCTTCGACGCGTCTCGTTCTGGATCCTGTCCGGACTGCGCATCCACCGCGTCGCCGCCTGATCAAGTAAAAGAAGTCCATGCAGGTAAGCTGTACGGACAGCTCTTCGCCACCTGCGGTTCCGGCGGCTCAACGGTCGATAGTTAACTAGATCGGAACGCGCCCCCGAAACGATGGTAAGCATCATGACGAATAAGCCAGCGACCAAAGTACCGGCCTTTCCGGTTGTAGACCGCACCAACTGCTCGCAGCGGGACGTCGATCTACTGCGACGAAAATTATTTGCGATGATTGTCAAAAGCGAATCCGAGCGGAAGGCCAAGGCCAAGTAGGCTTGGCCGACATCCGCTCTCCAGCCTGTCACTTTTTTTACTGATCATTCGCCGGCAGATTGGAATCGAAGCTGCCATGATCGAAACGCATTCGACACCTCGTCGAATTTCCGCCGGCTTCGCGCCCGCACATCGCGTCTTGCTGTTGATCGCAGCCTGTGTCGCTTCCTGCGGACGGACCGCGTTGGCCAACCCGCCAAGCATTCTCGAGAGCTTCTTCAATCGGCCCAATGCGGCCGTCGTAACGGAAGTCCCGCACCCCAGCGTCGCCCGCATCACGTCCATCGAGGGCAATGTGCAATCGCTTGGATCGGGCACGCTGATCGATGTGCGCGATCGCTACGGCCTGGTCATCACCAATTGGCACGTGATCCGCGATGCGAAAGGCGATGTACTGGTTACTTTCCCCAACGGCTTCCAATCCAAAGCGCAAATCCTGCAGGTGGATCAGGATTGGGATCTGGCGGCGCTGGTGATTTGGCGTCCCGAGTTGATGCCCGTACCCCTGACGACCGTCGCCCCCCAACCGGGAGACCGGCTGATCATCGCCGGATACGGATCGGGAAAATATCGAGCAGTGCAGGGCCGTTGCACGCAATATGTATCGCCCTCGCCACGCCTGCCGCACGAGATGATTGAACTATCTGCCGAGGCGCGGCAAGGCGACTCGGGCGGGCCGATTTTCAACGACCGCGGTGAACTGGCGGGTGTGCTCTTCGGTGCGGGCGGCGGCACCACGGCGGGCAGTTGGGCTGGTCGCGTCCGGCTGTTCCTCGGACCGCTCGGTGCCAGCCTCGGCCAAGCGGCCAGTGCCGCTCCGACTGACGCAACCAATCCGGCGTTCGATGCGCTGGCAGCCGGAACAAATAATCCGGCTCCTACTTGGCAAGCATCCAACGCAAGCAGTACGACCAACGCGGTGAACACGAACAACGCGCTCAACGTGGCCGCGGACGGACTGCGTCCGGCATCCAACATTCCCAATCCGACACCAGACGAGCGCTCGCCAAGCCAGGCACAAGTCGCTCCGACGACATCCGGACAGTCGATGGCCTTGGCCAGCCTCCCTCGCCAACCCGGCTCGCAGTCGGGATCGTTTGAAGCCAGCGGCGACCGCAGCTTCGCCACCAACGATCTCGTTCCCGTTCCGCCCACCGCCGATCCGGCCGCTAGCGAAGAGAAAGCCCTGCCAACACCCAGCCTCGTCGGGGCGACCACCGAATCGTTTAGTGACCGGCGACGAAACACGGCCGATGCAGAGAAGATGCACGGGTGGAACCTCCACAGCTTCACCGGTACCACCGTCTACGAGCAGGCGAAAACCGCATTAGCGCTCGTCGGTCTGCTGTCCTTCTTGTATCAGATTCGCCGCATGACGCGGTCCGGCGATTAGCTGACGACGTATCGCTCGAAACGAGAGCCGGCTTCGCCGCGGTTTTCGCACGATCGGCAGCCCCGACGGGAATCGATGTGGATCGCCGCGTGGCGATCATCGCCCGCGCAGCAAAACGGGCCGTCCTCGCGAACGGCCCGTGGTTGTTCCTGGCTCTTCCCGGTGCAAAAGATTGCACTCGTGAATTAGTGCTCGTGCGGTTCAAACTTCGCCTTGTATTCCTTGCCGTTGATCGTGACTTTCAACACCGCCTCGGTTCCCTCCTGACCGGCGCCTTCCAAGGCCGCAAGCAATGCCTTGTCTTCCAGTTCGAATCGAGCCGAAGGCTTATCTGTTCCGCCCGCGGCTGGCAAAGCGTACGTCTTCTCGGAATCCGCGATCTTTACCTCAATCGCAATCTCAGCCGACTCGATCGTCACTTCTTTTTTGGCCGCCTTGTCGAGCAGCACGACCGTCACCTTGCCGGTCTCGTCATCATGCAACCACTCGGCATGGTACTCCTCATCGCCCAGTTCCAGCACCGGGCCGCCATTCGGTCCATGCATGTGCGCATGATCGTGATCATGATGATCGTGTCCGTCGTGGTCGTGATCATCTTTGTCGCCACTTTTTTGACCTGCCTTGGATCCGCCCTTGGGAGTGCTCTCCAGCGAGCAGCCCGCCGCGAATCCCATCGCTGCCAGCAACGCCGTGCCGACCGACACTCCCCACCACTTCTTCTTCCAGTTCGCCATGATGACCACTCCTTTATAAATCGATTCGTGTTGTTCGTTTTCCGACTACTCTGCTTGCCCGGGAAATTTGCTTGCTCCGGCAGATTTTCCTGTTCCGGCACACCGCTCCATGCGGGTGCGTAACTTCTATTCCAACAAGATCGTCGCTGCAGTGCAACGGACCATGGCGACGAAAACCGCACTTCATCGCTTTGAATTTGGCGATATTGGCCCATCGATCGGGCGAGCCAAGGGCCCCGCTACGGAGACTGGCTCGACGGGGCGCCGACGCAGCAACACCAGGTCCTCGGACTTCAGAAATAAGGGCACCTCGATCAGGCACTGCATGTCCTCGCGAAACGCATCGGGTAACGCGTCGAATTGACGCCGCGTTGTGATGACGTAGCAGTCGTGCTTTTTTCCCAGGAATTCAGCAAAGGTGGTCGGCGACTTCGCGTAGCCACCCGAAATGGCTCGTTGATTCGACGGTTCGTTCCGCTGTGCAACCAGTTCGCGTATCGGTCGTTTGGAATAGAACACCCAACTGGGCTCCAAAGTACCCAGACTGAATACGTCAGCGCCTTGATCGACAGCGGGTAACGCTGCCAGCAAACGATGATTCTCCTGATGACGATCCACGGCCACGGTCCCCACGCCGAAAAAGCAGGTCGCAAACACGATCGCTGCAACACTGCAGGTGCGGACCGCCCATTCGCGCGCATCGCGTTGAACAAACAGGCAGGCAATCAACCCGGCGACGCCCGGAACGAATCCGAAATACCCCAGCCAACCCTCATCCGGCAAGTACCGCGACGCAAC
>JBJOLO010000635.1:0-3691 GCA_046045565.1 Planctomycetota bacterium
CGCCCTGCTGATCGATCTCAAGGACCGGGGAATGCTCAAGAATACGCTGGTGGTGGTGACGGGTGAATTCGGGCGAACGCCGAATATCCTTACTCAGTTGCCGCCGGGCCGACAGCATTGGCCGGCCTGCTTTTCGTCGATTATGGCGGGAGCGGGTATTGCCGGCGGGCAGGTCTATGGCAAGACCGACAAGCACGGTGGTTATGTGAGTCACAATCCGATCCGTCCCGAAGAGTTTGCGGCGACCATTTATCACGCGCTCGACGTGCCTCTTAACGCGCCGCAGAACAACAGCGGGATCTCGTTGCCGCTGACCACCGGCAAGCCGGTTATGGACTTGTTCGGCTGATCATCAAGGGCTGCGTTTGACGCGTTTCCGACGGAGTCAAGGTTTGCACAGTTTGGTAACGCGATTTGTCGCCCCGAGCGAATCTCAGGCATGAGAACGGGCGGGAGTGGTTGCGAATTGTGTGGCGGAACGTGCTGTGTTAGAGTCTGTTGCTTCCGTTGCGTGTCCGCTTTCAGGAGTTGTCGATGCATCCCCCGATGCCATGCCCTCAATGTGGATTTCCCGCGAGCAACGCTGACCTGCAGTGCAGTCGCTGCGGTACCGTGCTTCCTACGACGGTCCAGGGGAACTTCACGCATCCGAACGCGTACGCCGCGCCGGATCCGCGGTATCAGGCTCAACCTTTTCAGCCGACCGATATGGCGGGGGATGCCACTGGCGGTGTGATTCCATACAAGAATCCGCAGGCGCTGATTGCCTACTACTTTGGGCTATTCAGTGGCCTGCCCTTGATTGGTTTTCCGTTGGGAGTGATTGCGTTTGTACTCGGCATTCGTGGTTTGATAGCAAGAAATCGAAACCCGGCAATCAAAGGCAGCGTGCATGCCGCCATTGGGATTGGCTGCGGCGGTGTTTTTGCAATCCTGTGGGGATTCGTGATCGTTGTGATGATCCTCGCCGCCGTTGCTCGATAGTGAATCTCGATAGACCCATGCTTCAACGTCCACTGGAAGAACTGCTGCGATCTTGTGTGTCAAAAGGTCGCGTTCTGACTGCGCCTGCACAGCTTGCCGGGTACGATGCCGACGGGATCGGTTACAAAACATTTCGTCCCGACGCGGTCGTGATTCCCGGATCGGTCGAGGAACTGATTCGTGTTCTTCAGCGAGCACGCGAACTCAATGTGCCGCTCTGCATGCGAGGAGCGGGAACGTCGCTTGCCGGCGGACCGGTCGCTGCGCAAGGCGGCGTGATTGTCCACACCTCGGCACTTCGCGCCGTACGAACCATCGATGCGAGCGGACAGTGGTGTGAGGTCGAATCGGGCGTGGTGCTGAATCAACTCGACGAAGCCTTGAAGCCACACGGTGTTTTCTATCCTCCGGATCCCTCCAGCGGGCCGGTCTGCACGTTGGGTGGCAACATCGCGATGAACGCAGGCGGCGCGCACTGTTTTCGATACGGTGTGACCAGCAATTACGTGCTCGGTGTCGAAGTCGTGTTGCTTGATGGCACCGTGCATCGCTTCGGCGGTCCGGCCGGCGGTCGCGGCTCATGGCGGGAAGACTGGAAACGCTTGATGGTCGGGTCCGAGGGGACCTTGGGCGCGTTCACGCGATTCTGGCTCCGCACGCTGCCACGGCCGGAAAAGGTTTGGACGTTTCGTGCAACCTACGCCGATTTGATTACGGCCGAGCGGGCGATTCACCGGCTCGTTGCCCATTCGTCGTTCCCCGTGGCGATCGAACTGATGGATCCGCGTTGTGTTGCGATGGTGGAAAACAGTCCGATGGCCGTCGGTCTGCCAAAAGATTCGTTCATGTTGCTGACCGAGATCGACGGGCCGCCCGAGTTGGTCGATGCGCGCGTTGAGTCGGTCGCGGCAATCTTACGCGAGGCCGGTTCGCAGGATGTGGTTTTTAGCGATGAGGAAGAGCAACGCAAGAAGCTATGGAAGGCGCGTAAGGTGGCTGGCGGCTTGATGGGCCAATTGAGTGCCGACTTTGTGGTGCAGGATGCGGTGATTCCGAAGCGCGCACTCGCGGAACTGCTTCAGCTCGTGTACGACGAAGCCGATGCGGCGGGACTGGCTGCGGTCAACGTGTTTCACGCCGGCGATGGGAATCTCCACCCCAACTTCATGTTCGATTCACGGAAGCCGGGCGACTTGGAGAAGGTCGAGCACATCGGCAAGCGATTGATGCAGCGGGTGGTGGAGGTCGGCGGTACGCTGTCGGGCGAGCACGGGATCGGCAACGACAAGTCGGCCTACATGCCGCTGGTATTCGGTCCTGAAATGACGCGACTGCAAATGGCGGTGCCCGGCATCTTCAATCCTCAACATCAGCTCAATCCGCTCAAGGTATTCCAGCAGCGTCGCTTTGTTTCAGCGGGTGGAATCCAGACTGACGACGAGGTGACCTCTCCTAAGTCCGCAATGGTGACGGCGGCGCACGATCAGAATGGTTCGAAACAAGGTGCTGTTGCGGGCGGGTCGCGACTCTTTGAGCACTTTCTCGATCCGATCGACGGCGTTTTGTGCGTGCCTGCATCGGCGTGTGCGGCGGATGTTCGCCGGGCCGTTGGAGAACATCCGTTACGATTTCCGCTTTGGATGGATGAACGCGCGACATTGCACGAGCATGTATTGGCATCGGGGTTCGCACCGGCGTCATCGCGGTTTGGACCCTTTTGCGACAATATTGTGGGGATGAATTGGAGGCTGCCGAGCGGACGCGTTGTGCGATTGGGCGAGCGGGTCGTGAAAACTACGACCGGTTATGACTTGTTCCGTTTCGCGCTTGCGGGCGGTACTCGTTGGGGTGAGCCCACTGATTATGTGATTCGACTTCGGCCCGACTGCGGTCCGGCGGGCATGTATCGATTGCACGGTACCCACGGTGCGGTTAGTGATGCGGTTCGCGCGCTTTTGCGAAGTTGTTGGATGCACTGGTATGATTCAATCGACGTGCTATCGCAGGCGGGGCTTACAAGCCAAGCCGAACTTCGAATTGCGACGAATTTTCCCGCGACGGAGTCCGCCGTCGCGGAGGGTAGTCTCAAACGCCTGGCTTCGGAGCACGGTTTGACATTGAAAGCGGATAGCGAATCGGTTCCGCCCTGCGATGGCCTTCCGGATCTTGTGCTAAAGACAACGCCCGATCGCGTGTTGAACCTGGCCCGCGAGATTGCGAATGAACTTGCCTGTCGCACTGTGGCTCTCTGTTATCCGGGCGTCGTGCACATCCATACGGATGATCCAGACGGCGAACCGTTGCGATCGATCGTGACGCGTTACGACTCGCAACTCAGGGAGTTTGGCGGCGATTGGCAGTCGCGACATCGGGGCTCCGACGAGCCCTCAGAACGAGAGGCATTGTGGATTTCACAGCTCGAGCAAGCAATGGGGACCGTGTGAACGCGGACGTTGATACAAAATCAGGAAAGGCAGGCAAGCCCGCGGATTTTCCGCTCTTGAACGATTCGTTGCTGACGAGTTGCGTGCACTGCGGGTTTTGTTTGGAGGTTTGTCCCACCTACAAGCTGACGGGTGATGAGAACAATTCACCGCGAGGCCGATTGCGTTTGTGGCGCGAGGAAGCCGACGGGCGTTTGCCGGCGGACCCATGGACGGCGCATTACACGGAGGAATGTGTTGGGTGTTTGGCGTGCGAATCGGCG
>JBJOLO010000644.1:0-8118 GCA_046045565.1 Planctomycetota bacterium
GGGCCGGATGCCACCGCTGAACCTGAACCCGGAAGAGGCACGCGACATCGCCTCGTACCTCCTCCGCGACATCAAGTCCGCAGCGAACTTAAGGTACGACTATTACGAGGGTACCTGGGACAAGTTGCCCGACTTTGCGAGTCTCAAGCCGCAGTCGAGCGGCGAGGCTTCCGGCTTTGACGTCAATCTTGGCAGACCGGATAACTTCGCTCTTCGATTCCGCGGGTTCCTTCAGGTCGCAACCGAGGGCGAATATCGATTTCATCTCGGTTCCGACGACGGCTCGCGCCTGCTGATCGACGGCAAAGAGATCGCCCGGATGGACGGAGTCCACCCGCTGCAATTCGGGATGGGACGTGTGAAACTCGCCCCCGGAGCGCATGCCTTGGTCGTGGAGTACTTCGAGGGCGGCGGACAGCAGGAACTGCGACTGGAGTACGAAGGTCCGAATTTGCCTCGACAATCGGTCGAGGGAGCGTTGACCATTGACGAGAAGCCGCTTGGCGATGATCGCAAACCGTTTGTCGTCAAACCCGAATTGGCGGAAGCGGGCAAACGGGAGTTCGAACAATCGGGCTGCAAGGCTTGTCATCAACCCGAACCCGAACCGAAGGGATCGGTGGCCCTGACCGAATTGCGTCCGCAACGCGGTTGCCTGGCCGAAATGCCGCAGGGTAAGGCGATGTCATATCATCTCTCGCCCGCTCAGCGAGCCGCCATCTCCGCGGCCTTGGGTTACCTGAAGCAACCGAACCTTGCGCAACCGAGTCCGGTCGATCAAGTTCGTCGCACGGTGGTCGCGTTCAATTGCGTGGCCTGCCACCAACGGGGTGAACTCGGCGGAGTCGATGAAGCTCACAATGCACTCTTCACGACGACGCAACCCGAGATGGGCGACGAAGGCCGCATTCCGCCGACTTTGAATGGCGTGGGCGCCAAACTCCGAGAAGATTGGTTGCGGCACTTGTTTGATCAAGGCGGCCATGAGCGTCCTTACATGCAGGTGCGAATGCCTCGCTTCGGCAACGCCAACATCGGGCATCTGGTTACCGCACTCGGTGCCGCAGACGACGAACCGCCCTATGAGCGTCCCGACACGGAGCAGTTCAACGATACCAAACTCCGTGCTGCCGGTCGGTACCTCACCGGATCGCAAGGATTCTCCTGCATCAAGTGTCACACCTGGGGTGGCACTCCTTCTACCGGCATTCAAGCACTCAGCTTAACGACCATGCATCGACGCCTGAAAGAAGCATGGTTTCACCAATACCTTCTCGACCCGCAAATCTATCGACAAGGCACACGTATGCCGGCGTCATGGCCCAACGGACAAGTGCTCCTACCGAAGGTGCTCGACGGCAAAGCGATGACGCAGATCCATTCCGTATGGCGATACCTGAGCGGCGGTGATCAAGCCACGATCCCGCTGGGACTGGGACGAGATCCGATCGAACTCGTCGCGACAACGGAACCGGTGATCTATCGCAACTTTATTGAGGGCTCGGGTCCCCGCTCGATCGGTGTGGGCTATCCCGAGAAACTGAATCTTTCCTGGGATGCAAATGATTTGCGACTGGCCTTGATCTGGCAAGGCGCCTTTATCGACGCCGCACGTCACTGGATTGATCGCGGTGCCGGTTTTCAACCGCCACTAGGGGACAACGTGATCACGATGCCGCCAGGTCCCGCTTGGGCTGTCCTGGCTGACGCCAACGCCGTCTGGCCAAAAGAATCGGCGCGCACGCTGGGCTATCGATTCCGAGGCTATCGTTTTGATGAGCATCGTCGGCCTACGTTCTTGTATTCGGTCGGCGATGCACAAATCGCGGAGCACCAGGAACCGGTAACGCGGGACGACCAGGCAGTGCTGGTGCGGCGCCTGTCGTGCGGCGGTTCGACTCCGGACGGACTGTATTTCCGGGCAGCCGCGGGAAAAATCACGGAGCAAGCCGACGGCTGGTATCAGGTGAACAATGAATGGCGGACGCGCGTGCGATCCACCGTCAAACCGCTCTTGCGGACGCAAGGCGATCGCCAGGAACTTCTGGTGCCGGCAAGCGGAAAAGACATGGTTATCGAGCAGGAGATTGTCTGGTGAGCACAGCCCTATTTACATCGCATTCGATTTCATCCAGGCCTACCCGCAGAGCATTGACGGCTTTCAACGCCGCGATCGTTTTCGCAGTCGCGTTTGGCATCACGGCGTTCCTGGCCGTCGATTCCACCGCATGGGCTCAAGACGACAAGCCACCCGCGAAGCCGCCCACCGAAGAGGACTACTATCCGATCGTCCCGCTGCCGCTGCCGGAGGGTGTTGTGCTCGAAGTCGGCGCACTCGAACTCATGCCGGACGGAAAGCTCGCCGCCTCATCCCGTCGCGGTGATATCTATCTTTTCGACAATCCGCGCAGCGACGACCCGAAAAAGATCACCTCGAGACGTTACATGCACGGACTGCATGAAGTTCTCGGCCTCTCCTACCGCGACGGCTGGTTGTACGCCACGCAGCGCGGCGAGGTCTCGCGACTTAAGGACGAGAACAACGACGGTCAAGCGGACATCGTCGAGACAGTAAGCGACGCCTGGGAGATCAACGGCGATTACCACGAATACGCGTTCGGATCCAAGTTTGACCGCGAAGGAAATATGTGGGTCGTGCTTTGCCTGACCGGCTCGTTCTCCAGCGACGTGAAGTATCGCGGGTGGTGCCTCCGGATTTCGCCGGACGGCAAAGTCACGCCGACCTGCAGCGGCGTTCGCTCACCCGGCGGAATCGGCGCGAACCTGGACGGCGACATGTTCTATACCGACAATCAGGGACCCTGGAACGGCTCCTGCGGCTTGAAACACCTCAAGCCGGGTAAGTTCGTGGGACATCCGGGCGGCAATCGCTGGTATGAGTTCGCAACCAACCTGGGCTCGAAACCGGTCGAACCGATGAGCGGCAGTCGCATGATGACCGAAGCAGCTAAAATCGCCGAACTGGAACCGACCGCCGTTTTCTTCCCGTACCCGAAAATGGGGCAATCAGCCAGCGGCATCGTGTGCGACACCACACGAGGCAAGTTCGGCCCGTTCGCCGGACAATTGTTCGTCAGCGATCAGGCTCACAGTACCGTCATGCGCGTCTTTCTCGAAAAAGTACAAGGCCACTATCAGGGCGCCTGCTTTCCGTTTCGCTCGGGATTCGGCTCCGGTAACCTCGCCATGCACCTGACCGACGATGGCCACATGTTCGTCGGCGGCACCAATCGCGGCTGGGGATCCCGAGGCTCAAAACCGTTCGCACTCGAACGCATGACCTGGAAGGGCGGAAGCCCGTTCGAGATCCTGGAAATGCACGCCATGCAGGATGGCTTCGAGTTCGTTTTCACTCAGCCCGTCGATCCCGAGAGCGCCGGGAAACTCGATTCATACAAAGTCGAAACCTACACCTACATTTACCAATCAAATTACGGCAGCCCCGAGGTGGACGGTACGAAGCCCCGAGTGCAGAAAGTGACCGTTTCCGATGACGGACTCCGCGTTCGCGTGCAACTCGATGCCGTACAAATCGGCCACGTGCACGAATTCCACCTGACTGGCGTCCGCAATCGCAACCAACTGCCGCTGCTCCACGATGCGGCCTACTACACGCTCAATTATCTGCCGAAGCCGTAACAGGCTGGAACGCAGCGAAAGACGTCCGGACCCCAAAATACTTCAGCGACCGGTCGAAATCGTGTATGCTGATCGAGGGTTCGCGTCGATCCTCGCGCGGACTTCGGTTGGTTAAACGGTCGTGTTTACCTCGGCTGCACGTGCATTCCTTTCAGAACATGAATGGCGAGCGGTGCTGCAAGTTAAGTCCGTCCGTGCCGTTCCCAGCCCGCATCAGCATGGGGATGGGAGGCGGAAATTCGCCGATCGTATTGCCGGCCCCGCCTCGACCCGAATTTCCTGCATCCCGATTCCCGCCCTGCCACGACGCTCAAGCAATCATCCAAAACCATGTCCAACCGCCACCTTCCGGATCCGGACCGACGACGCATGGATTTCAGCAACCACCCTTCCCCACCGTCTGTTTCCACAAACCTTCAACTTCTGCGCGAGCGTCATTGCCGTTCGATCGCACGACATCGAAAGGACGCGTCCCAGGGGCTCATGAGCCTGCTTCAAGCTCCGCGATGGATCGTTCTCCTGGCCATTACGTTGGCGTCCGGAACAGCTTCGGCCGCGGAAGGCGTCAGTTTCTCACGGCAGATTCAACCGCTGCTCGCCAAGCGATGCTTCGCGTGTCACGGCCCGGACAAGGCGGAAGGTGGCCTGCGATTACACACAGCGGAGACGCGCGGATTGAAACTGGAATCGGGAAACCAGGCAGTTGTGGCCGGCAAGCCCGAGTCGAGCGAGTTGGTGCGGCGGATCACGTCTGCCGATCCGGACGAACGGATGCCGCCCGGCGACAAAGGTCTTTCAACTGAAGAAATCGGACTGCTCAAAAATTGGATCGCGTCCGGTGCGAAGTCGGAATCCCATTGGGCATTCGAGCCGGTCGGCAAGCCGGACGCGCCCGCCGTAAAGGACGCGGCGTGGGTGCGCAACCCGATCGATGCGTTTATCCTCGCAAAACTGGAGGCGGCAGGACTGAAGCCGGCGGCTGCTGCCAGTCCGCGAACACTGCTGCGACGTGTTCACCATGATCTCACCGGCCTGCCGCCTACCGCGGCAGAACTGGATCAATTCGAAGCCGCCATGAGTCAAGAAGGCGAAGCGGCTTACGTCCGCGTGATCGATCGACTTCTGGAGTCCCCGCATTACGGTGAACGTTGGGCTCGACACTGGCTCGACGTCGTACGATATGCCGACACCAACAGTTTCGAACGCGATGGCGACAAGCCTTATTCGTGGCGATACCGCGACTACGTGATTCGCTCGCTCAACGAGGACAAACCGTACGATCAGTTTCTCCGGGAACAACTCGCGGGGGACGAACTGCCCGATCCATCGGCCGATGCGATCATCGCGACCGCATTTTACCGGCTCGGTCTGTGGGACGACGAACCGGTCGATCGGGAACTGGCCATGTACGACGGATTCGACGACATCCTCACAACCGTCGGGCAAGGCCTTTTCGGCTTGACGTTGAATTGTGCCCGCTGCCACGATCACAAGATCGATCCGGTCCCGCAGCGCGACTACTACAGCCTGCTGGCGTTCTTCCGGAACATCACGCCGAACGGCAACGAAAACCCGCAAACCGTACGTCCGATTTTTGTCGATTCCGGCGATCAGGCCCGGTTTGAAAAATCCCAAGCCGAGTTGAAAGAACGCCAGAACGGGGTGCAAGCGAAATTAATGGAACTCGAGGCGGAATTTCGCAGCAAAATCGAGAACCTGGTTGGTGACATCGAGCATCAGGATCTGGACGACATCGAAGCCCGCTTCTATCGCGATACATGGGACAAGCTACCCGACTTCGATCAGCTGAAGGCGGAAACCGTCTCGAAACTCGAACGACCCTATTTTGATATTCGCAGCGCGACCCGTCCCGACTTCTTCGGGTTCGTATTTGTGGGAACACTGAAAGTCCCCGCTGACGGCAGTTACACCTTCACTCTCGACTCGGACGACGGTTCGCGACTGCTGTTGGACGGCAAAGAAGTCTTGAAGCATGACGGACAGCATGCGACCGGCCAACCGAAGAGCGCCACCATCGAACTGAAGCAGGGACGGTTGCCAATTCGCCTGGAATATTTCCAGCACACGGCGAACAAGGGGCTGTCGCTGCAATGGGCCGGCCCGGGGTTCGCCGCGCGATACCTGTCGGCAACCACCGCCGCGGGCCTCGACCTCGCCGACCTTCGACAATCGGGCGGACGCCGTCGCAACATGCAAGATCTGTTGCGGAAACGCGGTGCGGAGATCCTGGGGAACGAGCGGTTCGAGCAAGTGAAGGCGTTGCAAAAGGAACTCGATACCCTCAAACGCACCAAGCCCTGGAATGAATTTACGCTGTGCGTAACCGAGCACGGCAAGAATGCACCAGAAACGTTTGTACTGGGTCGCGGCAATCCTCAATCGCGAGGCGACAAAGTCGCGCCCGCATTCTTAACGGCGCTCGGTGGCGGAGTCCCCGACCTTCATGCGCACACCACCGAAGCCAATTCTTCCGGACGGCGTCTGGCGTTTGCGACATGGGCAACGGACCCCGAGCATCGCCTGACGACGCGAGTGATTGCGAATCGACTGTGGCAGCACCATTTCGGGCGCGGCATCGTACGTTCACCCAACAACTTCGGCCAACTGGGCGATCCTCCCACCCACCCGGAACTGCTCGACTGGCTCGCCCGGGAACTCGTCCGTGGCGGTTGGCGACTCAAGGCACTTCATAAGACGATGCTGCTCTCGAACACCTATCGTCAATCCTCGGTGGGCAGCGAACAGGCGATCGCCAAGGATCCGGCCAACGACTGGTTTGGACGCTTCAACCTCCGACGCGTCGGTGCGGAAGAGTTGCGCGATTCGGTGCTGGTCGCGTCCGGAACATTCAACCCAAAAATGTTCGGCCCCGGGATTTACATCGATTTGTCCCAGGAGGTGCTCGCCGGCCAATCCGTGCCCGGAAAAGGCTGGGGCCGGTCGTCGCCTGAAGAGCAGGCGCGACGGAGCATTTACATTCACGTGAAGCGTTCGTTGATTCCGCCGATCCTGGCGAGCTTTGATTTTCCGGACACCGACACGACCTGCGAGGCCCGCTTCATCACCACGCAACCCGCTCAGTCGCTCGCGTTGCTGAATGGAGACTGGATCAACCAGCAAGCATCGTTGATCGCGAAGCGTCTCGAACGCGACGCGCCGAATGATCTGCCGCAACAGATGCAACTCGCGTCGCGCTGGATCTTGGGGCGGTCGACAACGCCGGAAGAATTGGCGGAAGGCAGGACGTTGATCGAAAAGCTGCGGACTCAAGCCGGCCAGGACGCATCAATCTCGCTGGCAAATTACTGTTTGTATCTACTCAACCTGAACGAGTTCCTATACATCGATTGATCACACGTGCCTGCTCGTTGATTCGAGCAGGATGCGGGTGCGAAAGAGTTTTTTTTCGAGGGAGGATCGGGGATGTCGAGCCAATTCTGCGGTCGAACACGACGCGAATTCCTGGGAGAAGCTGGCGCGGGCTTCGCGGGAGTTGCCTTGACTGGACTGTTGTCGGCTGACGGTTACTTCGGCAATTCGGCCGCTGCCTCGGAAGCGGACACGCCCTTCCAAAACCCGCTGGCCCCCAAACCGCCCCACTTCGCACCCAAAGCGAAATCGGTGATTTTCCTGTTCATGTACGGCGGACCAAGCCATATCGATACGTTCGATTACAAGCCCACCATGAAAGGGCGCGATAATCAAACAGTGAAGGTGAAAACCTTCGGCCGCGGCGGGCATCGCAATGAAGGACGGATTGTCGAACCCCGGTGGAACTTCAAACAGTACGGGCAGTGCGGCAAGTGGGTAAGCGACCTGTTCCCGCACCTCGCCACCTGCGTCGATGACATTGCATTTCTGCATTCGATGCAGGCGGAGTCGCCCATTCATGGATCGGCCATGTTGATGATGAACTCGGGCCGTATCCTCAGTGGATTCCCCTGCCTCGGTTCGTGGGTGAATTACGGATTGGGGAGCGTGAATGAAAACCTGCCTGGATTCGTGGTGATGCTGGACGGCAAAGGCGGCCCGATCAGCGGAGCGAAGAACTGGTCGAGCGGTTTCATGCCGGCAACCTACCAGGGCACGATTTTTCGCACGCAAGGTTCGCCGATCCTTGACCTTAAATCGCCGGCCTCGACCTCGCGTGAGGCCCAACGCATGGTGCTCGATTCGCTTCGCACCTCGAACGAACGCCACGCAGCCGTCCGACCGGGCAATTCCGACTTGGCTTCGCGCATCGCCAGCTACGAACTCGCATTCAAGATGCAGGAGCATGCACCGGAAACAGTGGACTTCTCGCAAGAAACGGCAGCAACGCTTGAAGCCTACGGAATGAACCAGCCGCGGACCGCCGACTTTGGCCGCAAATGCCTGCTCGCCCGCCGCCTCGTGGAACGCGGCGTGCGATTCATTCAAGTTTACTCGGGCGGGGCT
>JBJOLO010000669.1:0-2595 GCA_046045565.1 Planctomycetota bacterium
TCGACCGTTGTTTGACGAGAAGCAATGGAAGGCATTCAGCATTTACCTGCAGCAGGGCCGCGGCATGGAGCAATTCTTGCGGCAAAATGGCGTCCTGGAATCGGAGACCGACGCCACCAACCCGCCGGCGACGGCTTCGGGACAAGCCGCTCCGGCGAAACAGAATTGACGATTCGCTTTGGCGGTACGGAATCCCGCCTCGGCGACACAGAATGAAGGCCCCGCATGAACTCGCTACTCCGATTGCCGCTCGCGCTGCAGCGAAAAGGTTCGCAGCCTACGTCACGAATCACGGCCGTCGCCTTCTTCGCGTTCTCCTGGATTGCGGCATCGGCGACTTGGGCTCAACCGCCCAATGCACGGATTGGCGAACAGGTGCCTCGGGACGTGCGGGAGATGTACGATCGCGGCCTGCAATATCTCGCCCGTTCGCAAGGCGAAAACGGCGACTTTGCATCGGGTGGGGGCGAGCAGGGTGCGGGCGTCACCGGCTTGGCGGTAATGGTTTTCCTGGCGTCAGGCGAAGATCCCAACTTTGGCCTCTATAGCAACAACGTGCGACGCGGCCTGCGCAGCATTATTAACACGCAGGATGCTCGCACGGGCTTTCTTGGTCAGAGCATGTATCATCACGGCTTCGGTATGCTCGCCCTCGCGGAGGCATACGGCACCGTTGATGACAGGCAATTGTGGCCGGAAGGAACGAAGGGCAAAGCGACCATTGGCGGTGCCTTGGAATTGGCGGTTCGAGCTGCCATCACGTCGCAAAAGAAGAATCCGCTGGGTGGCTGGCGCTATTCGCCCGACGCCACCGACGCCGACACATCGGTGAGCGGTGCGGTGCTGGTCGGATTGCTCGCAGCTCGCAACGCCGGCATCGAAGTCCCGGATGGCGTCATCGATCGAGCCATCTCCTACTATCAAAAGATGACCGCCGCATCGGGACAAGTCGGCTATTCCGGCGGCATCGGCGGCTTTGACGAATCGTTCGCCCGCGTCGCCATCGCGACACTCGTGTATTCGGTCTCGCGTCGCCGCGACCTGCCGCAGTTTAAAGCGACGCTCGGCTACCTCACGCAACGAATCGAACCGTCGGTCGCGACACAACATTATCCGGAATACTCGCGTTATTACCTCGCCCAGGCTCTCTTCCAAGGCGATGTCGATGCCTGGGAGCAGTGGAACAAGTTGCTGATCCGTCAACTCAAGCAGTCGCAGCAGGCTGACGGCAGTTTTCAAGGGCAATTTGGAACGGTGACCGGCACCTCACTCTCGTTGCTCGCAACCGCCTTGAACTATCGCTTTCTGCCGATTTACGAACGATGAAATACTACGCGATCCCACGCCCTGTTTTGCTATTCGCCCTCGGGCTATGCACGGTCCTATTCTCGGCCAGTGCCGCGCTGGATCACTACAGCATCGGTCTGATCCCGACGGCGAGCGCACAGGAAGCTGCGGCCACAGAAAAAAAATCATCGCCAAAGACGAGCCCCGCGGGCATAATCGGCCGCATCCAGCTGCCCAACGACGATTACGCTGCCGGCGTTTTACTCGCGAGTCCCTCGGCCGATCGCATCCGCTGGCAGGCCACGCAGTTTATCGATCCCTTCGAATTCACTGCTGCGGCAGTGCGATCGATTCAATACCCGTTGCCGGAAACCCTGCCGAACCCGCAGGGTGAATACTGCTTCGAACTGCTCGGGAACGACACCCTGTTCGGTGACCTCGTCTCGTTGGACGCCCAGAGCATTGTGCTGAATTCGGAAGCGCTCGGACGCATCAGCATCGAACGATCGCAGGTACGACGTTTCTACCGCTGGCGAGGCGGCGCGGAACTATTGTTTCTTGGCCCGGATGGACTCGCCGGTTGGAACCAGTTGGAGAACCCCAAGGCGTGGGCTGATGAAGGCGGACAGCCGGCCACCAAAAAGCCGAACGCCGCAATCTGGCGCAACTTTACGCTGCCTGACAAATGCATCATCGACTTTGAAGTAGCCTGGAACGCGAAGGCAGATTTCACCTTGGCCGTCGGTGTACCCGCCGACAAGAATCTGGGACGGGACGCATTTCGCTTCGAGGTCTGGGACAATCAACTCGTGGCGCACCGCGAAGTGTCCAATGCAGCCGACCTGATTCCGCTGATGCCGGTGGAAAACGGACCTGGGCGAGCTCATTTCGTCACCTATCTCGATCAACAAGCCGGCCGGATGTTGGTATGCGCTCCCGACGGAACGATGCTGGGCGACCTGAAGGTCGCCGCGTCGAAGCCACAAACTCACCCCGGACTGCAGCTCACCAACCATCGCGGCGACATACGACTCGAGCGTTTGCGCATCAGTCGCTGGGACGGCACGCCGCCGCAAACGACGGACATCGCTCGCGCTCGCATCCTGCGGACGGACGGTGCGATCACCTACGGACGCATCGACGGCTACGATGCCGCAAAGCGGGAGTTCGTGATCGACGAGGATGGCCAGCAGAAGCGCATCGCAAGTGAGCAAATCGCCGACGTGGTTCCCAATGCATCGAAGCCTGCGGACACGACAACGGAACCAACTACGACGCCTGCAACCGCTGCCGCGTCGGATCCGGCCG
>JBJOLO010000756.1:0-6820 GCA_046045565.1 Planctomycetota bacterium
GATCGGCGATTTGATGGAGGCGTTCATCAGCAGTTTCGCCGTCATCTTCTGGTTCGTGCTTTCGTGGTTTTATAGCGCGCTGTTCGAGACCTACTGGAACGGTCGTACGCCCGGGAAATGGGTACTCGGGATCCGCGTGCTCTCCGCATCCGGGCAACCGATTAACGGCATGCAGGCGACACTGCGAGCCATTTTGAAAGAGGCCGACATGCTCCCGGCCGTTGCATTGGGGCATATCCTTCCCGATCTTCAGGAGTTGCCGATTGCGGGGTTGCCGGTCCCGCTGTTTTTTGTGGGGCTGCTCACGATGATGCTGTCCCGATGCAGCCGGCGGCTCGGCGATCTGGTGGCAGGCACGATGGTTGTTGTTGATGAGAAGTCATGGCTCGCGGGGGTTTCCAAGTTGGATGATCCACGAACTCCCTATCTGGCAGAGTTGATTCCCGCGGATTTTCAAGTGAGCCGTTCCCTGGGACAGGCGCTGTCGATGTATGTGGAGCGTCGTCGCTACTTTACCGAAGGCAGGAGACGCGAGGTGGCTCGCCATCTGGGCGAGCCGCTCGTCAAACAATTTGGTTTGCCGTCTGACACCAGCTGGGATTTGTTGCTGTGCGCACTGTACCATCGCGCCTTCATCGCCGACCCCGGCGAGATCGCTCGCCGCAACACGCAGGAGAATCTGCCGTTCGGATGGCAGCGATTCGGAATCACAGGGCCAACTGCGAACTCCGCCTTCACGCCGGGGCGCGGAATCGCCGAGACGGCCAGCAGTATCCTGCCTGCGAACACCGAGTCGTTGGTGGTCGGGGATGTGCAGGCGGTGGTCGTCGAGCCAACGTCCGTGACGATCGAAGGGAGACGTTCCTCATGAAGGTGGCGGAACTCCTCGAGCGTCGGCGGGGGAATTGGGTGGAACTCGAGCGACTGTGCGACCAAGTTCAAGCGGGACGTCGTCCTTCAGCGGAGACGGTGACGCGATTTGCTAACTTGTACCGGGCCGTCTGTGCCGACTTGGCGCTGGCCGACTCGAATCAGCTACCGCCCAACACGGTGCGTTACCTGCATCGACTGGTGGGACGTGCCCACAACTGCCTCTACCGCACCAGCAAGTTTCAATTCGAACGATGGATGCGGATTCTGCTTGTCGATGTCCCGCAACAGATTTTCCAAGATCGTTGCGTGCAGGTGATGTTTCTGTTGTTTTGGGGTACGTTCATCCTGTCCGCGGTGCTCGCGGCAACTCCGGAACGGTGGCCCAACTATTGCGAAACGGTCATGGGAGCCGCGATGATCGAGCAGCTCGAGTCCAGCTTTGCAAAGCCGCTGGATGGGCTCTCGATCGAAATGAATATGCAGCGATCCGCCTTTTATATCCAGCACAACACGAGCATCGGATTGATCTGCTTTGCGACCGGCATCCTGATCATTCCGGGGATCATGGAGACGATTTGGGAAGCGGCCGTGCTGGGGGCTTCATTTGGATACATGGCGCAGCCCGGTCAAAGCGCCGGCGATAATTTCTATGAGTTTGTTACGGCCCATGCGCCATTCGAGTTGACTGCGATCGTGCTTGCCGCAGGGGCGGGACTGCGGTTGGGAATGGGATGGGTGAGAACCGACGGATTGTCCCGTGTCGACGCGCTATGCAAGACAGGCTGGGAGACGATGCCCGTGATGGGAGCGTCGATGGGCCTGTTCTTCTTGGCGGCACTGACCGAAGCCTTTGTCTCGCCGTTCCCGCTTCCGATGGTCGTGAAAGGGGCGATTGCCACGTTCTGCAGCGGGTTGCTGATGTTCTACTTCGTGGTGCTGGGTTTTCCACGGAGAAAATAAATGCAACTCGATCGAACCCAAATCGTTATTCGCGAACGGCAATTCTGGGAAATTGTCGATCTGGCCTTACCTTTGTTCCGTCAGAATTTCGGTCGGCTTGTGCAGGCGATGGCGATCGGGGTTCTACCCTGCATGTTGATAAATTACTGGCTGATCGGATGGATGGCCGCTACGGATAATCTGGAGTACGAAACGGCAGAGTTGCCCTGGCGATATGTGTTTGACATGGCGATGCTGGTTTTTCTGGAGGCACCGCTTGCATCGGCTTGTGGAACCTTGTTTCTCGGAAAAGCTGCTTTCCTGGAGCGGCCGTCTTTTCGTGAAATGCTGGTAGAACTTCGGCGGTCGACGTGGCGCTTGATCGTTTGCCAGGGGTGCGTGCGCGGTGTGTTGATCGCCTGGATCGCCCTCGCCCTGACGACCGATTCCAGTTGGCCTAACGGAGGCGAGGTAGTCCTGACGCTCGCAGCCGTCGTCGCGATGGCGATCCGCTGTTTCCGGCCTTACATGAACGAGATCATCCTGTTGGAACAAAACCCGTTGATTGCGAAAACGCCGCAGCAACAATCGATTGCGAGACGCAGTGAGCGTCTGCATCAAGGTGGAGATCACTTCGCTCGCTGGCTGGGTACGTACTGGATCTCGATTCTGCTGACGTTCGCTCTTGCATTAACGATGTTGTTCCTCGCCGGCTTCCTGCTTGGAAACTGGCGATGGACGTTTTTACACAACAACTTCGCCATTCCCCTGTCGATGTGGCTGGTTGCAACTTACATCACGGTGGTGCGATACCTGAACTATCTCGACACCCGTATTCGGCAGGAGGGCTGGGAAGTTGAATTGCGGATGCGTGCCGAGGCCCAGCGGTTGGCTGCGCGGATTGTGGCCTCGATTGCAGCGGTCGCGTTGACCATCGCGACCGTGATGGCCGCAGGCGGCGGGGATCTGATCGCCGCGGAGGTTACCGAATCTCGCGGATCGGGCATCCGCAGCGTCGCCGACGACTCGCATGCGACGATGCCCCTTGCGGGGTTGGCTTTCTCCGATACGTCTGCAGAGGAGATAGCAAAAGAAGCCTTGGTGAGGCAACGTTTTCCCTGGTACGACTCCCAAAGCGACAGCCTGCGACGAGTCACGGTGCGCGACCAGCAGGCCCGCGATGAGAATCGCAAATCGCGATGGGATATCGATGGAAAGCCGGAGGATGCTTCAAAGGCACCCAAGCCCAACGCGTTGAATGCGAGCACTTGGCGTGACGTGTTGCGAGGCATCATCACGGTGCTGATCTACGCACTGATCGGTATCCTGGTGATGGTGCTCGTGGCGGTACTGATCCGCTATTTCCTCCGGAGGGAGCAAGCCTCGGCAGACTCGCCGAAAACAGGATTGGACGAGGCGGGGGCGAGCGGCAGCCTGCGACTAGAAGATTTGCCTTTTCCGATGCAGGCGCCGCTGACCGACTTGCTTACTGCAGCCAGGATGGCGTACCAGAAAAGCGATTTCGGCCAAGCGATTGTCTATTACTTCAGCTACCAGTTGGTGGAGTTGGATCGCGGGCAGTGGATTCACTTGGCGCGGGGGAAAACCAATCGACAGTACCTTCGCGAAGTGCGAGGCCAACCTGAACTTGCCGGGATGCTCGGGCGAACCATGGTGCTCTTCGAATCCGTCTTTTTCGGGGATCACCGGCTGGAGCGTGAGGAATTCGAATCGTGCTGGAATGAACTGCCTTCATTCCAGAAATGTCTGGAGCGGACGGTAGCATGAACTTGGCGTGGCGTACCCATGATCGTTGCGACAACGGCGCACGCATTCGCGTGGCGGTCGATCGACCTCCCGCGACGTCGGGTGCATCGATCGCAACGCAAAAGCTGGTCGCGTTTTGCCAACGACTGCGTTGGTCGATTGCACTGTTGACGTTGGCAAGTCTGGTCGCGGGATGTCGCGACGAGTCGATCTCGACCGACTATGGTCGTCGTGCTGCGAACCTGCGGAGCGCGAATGGCACGAGTGTCCTGGCTTCGATGTTTGAGAAGGCGGGGCACAAGGTCTCCACGTGGCGACGATTGTCGCCGAAACTGGACGGCTTCCAGTCGATCGTCTGGGCGCCCGACAGCTTTGAACCGCCTTCACTCGAGGAACGCGAGTACCTGGAAGGTTGGCTGGCGGACAAGCCCAATCGGACCTTGATCTATATCGGACGCGACTATGACCCGTTGCCTGACTACTGGTCGCAGATGCTCATCGGTTCATCGGCGGATCAGCGGACTGAGTTTTCGAGACGCATTGCTCGATCGCTCGTGGAGCGTGAAGAGAGTCGGGCCCGCATTCCGCCCAGCACGTACGCACGTTGGTTTTTGATGCGTGGTGAGCAACCGGTGCGAGCCGTACAGGATCTGGCCGGGCCTTGGGCGGAAGGAGTCGATGTGCGGCGTGCACGGTTATCGCTGGGCACGACGTTCGACCTGCCGACGGCTCAGGACATTCCCACCGGAGCGGTCGCGGTGGCAGCGACGCCCGTTCCGCCACCGAAACCGGCAAAAGTTCCGCGATTTTTGCAGCGGATGCTGCAGCAGCCCGGGGTCGAAATCACCGATCTGCCCGACCACTACGAGGTGTTGTTATCTGCCAACTCGTCTCCGTTCGTGACGCGCATCAGCGATCCCGCCTGGAATGGCAGCCAACTTCTGGTTGTCGCCAACGGATCTTTCACGCTCAATATGCCGATGGTCAACCTCGAGCATCGAAAGCTGTCGCAGCGTTTGGTCGATGCTTGCGGATCGGCGGATCGTGTCTGCTTCTTAGAAAGTGATGCCGCAGGGTTGTCGGTAAACGTCAGCGACATGAATAGCGGCATCCCGACCAAAATGGAAGCGTTTCGCGTTTGGCCGATGAACGTGTTGCTCATCCATCTGCTGGCGGCAGGTCTGATTTTTTGCGCGATGGTTTTTCCCATTTTCGGACGTCCCAAACGCATGCCTGCACCCGGACAAAGCGATTTGTCGACGCACATCGACGCGCTCGGAAAACTGCTCGCCCAAACCAAAGACAGCGAATACGCTCGAAAATGCTGCGAAGCGTATCAACAGCAAGTGCGACATGAACGGACTCGCCAACATCCCTAATTCATCAATTAGATCGTATTCGTAAGCTGAAGGACTTCGCATGAGCATACCCACTCCGCCCGAACCGAACGCCACGATCGACTTCACCTGTTCCGGTTGCGGGCGAACGCTTCGCGTTCCGATGCGCGATGCCGGCCGACAGGCGAAATGCCCGCAGTGCGGCGCGCTGCAAACGATCCCCTCACCATCCTCGCCGGCCACCTCCCCGTTGCCCGCTGCTGTGTCTGCATCAGGGTCCACATCAGGTCCTGCATCCGGGCCAGGATACGGCGCAACAATCTCGGCGCCACTTGCCGGACAAAGTGCCGGCCAGGTTGCGAGCCCCGTTGCGGGGCTGGGGACCGCGGTTCCACCTCCGGTACCCGTTCCGCCTTCGTCACCCGCGATCGGTCGCATGCCGCCTCCACCCGCAGCGGTAGGGGCGGGGTTAGCGCCAACCAAATTGGGAGTCGGTCGGACCCGCATCGAACAGGAGACTCCGACGAAAAAGCTGTTTGATCGATTGATGGCGGAGATCGGAAAGATCTATGTGGGGCAGGACGAGTTGGTACTGGGCAGCCTGGTTGCGTTGTTTTCGAGCGGCCACGTGTTGATCGAAAGCGTTCCGGGACTTGGAAAGACGCTCTTTGTGCGTACGCTTGGTCGCGTGCTTGGCTGCCGATTCGGGCGGATTCAATTCACTGCCGACCTGATGCCGTCGGACATCACCGGCGCGCCGATTTTCGATTTGAAGAACCAGGAATTCCGTTTTCGGGCTGGTCCGGTCTTTACGCAATTGCTTTTGGCAGACGAAATCAACCGATCGCCGGCCAAGACGCACGCAGCGCTGCTGGAGATCATGCAGGAATATCGCGTGACAGTGGACGGACAAAGTCATGCGCTGGACCGCCCGTTCCTGGTGCTCGCGACGCAGAACCCTATTGAGTCGGAGGGGACCTACAATCTTCCCGAGGCGCAGCTCGACCGCTTCATGTTTAAATTGGTGGCCGATTATCCTCGCGAGGAGGAGGAAGCGGAGATTTTGAAGCTGCATAGTTCCCAGCAAGACATCAACTCGAGACTCGAGACGCAGCTGGAAACCGTCACTTCGCCCGCCGAAATCATGGCGATGACGCTCGAGTGTGCAAAAGTCCGAGTGGACGATCGTTTGGTGGACTACATCAACCGTGTCGTTCGTTTGACACGTAAGTGGCCTGCGTTTCATTTGGGGGCCTCGCCTCGCGCCGGCATTGCTCTGATGCAGGCGGCACGGACGCTCGCTGCCTTCAGCGGTCGCGATTACGCCGTGCCGGACGACGTGGTGCAAATTGCGTTGCCCGCGTTGCGTCATCGCGTCATCCTGACGGCGGAATCGGAAGTCGAGGGACGCCGCGTCGATGAGTTGCTCACCGAAATGATTCGCACGGTGGAGGTGCCTCGTCTGTGAGCGGCGGCCTGTCGATGTCGAATCTGAACGAGTGGATCGGAGACCTCACCTGGCTGTGGCTGGGTCTCGTTGCAACGTGGTTTATCGCCATTGCAGCGTGGAAGCGAATCTACCCGTACTATTCGCTGCTGATTCTGGCGCTCGTTCCCTGCATCCTGGCGGCCGGTTTATTTCTGTGGCCGTCGCTTGCGCTTGTGGTCCTGATCACCGATGCCGCGGTGGCTTTGACGATGCTGGTCGATCTTCGTTCACTCCCGAAGGCTGCCGATTTTGTCGTTCGCCGCGAGCTTCTCAAGGTGGCATCCATCCAAAAGAATCACCGAGTCACGCTGGTGCTTTCCAATCAGTCGTCTCGCAGTCGGTTGGTGTGGATTCGCGACGATATTCCGCAGGATTTCACGGCTGAGCCCGAACAGGCCGCGATCGCGATGACTCC
>JBJOLO010000776.1:0-9496 GCA_046045565.1 Planctomycetota bacterium
CACGCGGAGCGTGAGTGCTACAGTAGCCGTCACGCTCCTGCGTGACGTGAGCCTTTCGCCGCCCGACGTCGAACTATCCACCGTACGTCGTAGGCGGAACCGCGAGGGCGTCGATCTTTGAATCGGGCTTGCGCCGATTCTGATCACTGCAGCGCTATTTCTGTTTGCGGATCAGTTTTTTCACTTCGCTCCACGGTCGCGTGTTGACGACGTCAGCTTTTTCCAGGCCGCCGCGTCGGGCTTGCAAGATGCCGCAGCGCATTACGTCCAGGCCGCTGACGCTGTGTGCGTCGGTGCTGATGACGATGGGGATTCCGTACTCCTTGGCCATCGCACAATGCAGGTCGTGCAAATCGAGTCGATGCGGATTGGCGTTGAGTTCGAGGAACTTGTGATGCTTCTTGGCCGACTTGAAAACGGCCTCGATGTCAACCTCGTACGGTTCGCGCTGGTTGAGCAGTCTTCCGGTCGGGTGCGCGATCGCCGTGACATGGGGATTCTCGAGTGCCCCCAGGATTCGATCGGTGATTTCGGCTCGCGATTGACGTTGTCCGTAATGGACGCTGGCGAGCACCCAGTCGGCTTCCGCCAGGACTTCGTCGGGCAGGTCCATTCCGCCTTTTTCCAGGATGTCGCATTCGATGCCTTTCAGCAGCGTGAACGATTCGTCGAGATGCTTGCGAAGTTGGTCGATGGTTTTCCATTGTTCCAGCACACGATCGACGGTGAGTCCGCGGGCCATCGAGACACGTTGGGAGTGGTCGGTAATGGCAATATAGGAGAGTCCGCGTTGCTGTGCCGCCTCGACCATCTGCTCGATCGATGCCTTGCCATCGGTCGCCGTGGTATGCATGTGCAGGTCGCCGCGAATATCGTCCAGTTCGATCAGGCGCGGAAGTTGGCGGGCTTTGGCGAGTTCAAACTCGTGGCGGGACTCGCGTAGTTCGGGCGGGAAGACGGGCAGATCGAGCGACGCGTAGACTTCTTTTTCGGTCGCGCCCGCGACGTATTCTTCGCGGTCGCCATGGACGCGAAAGACGCCGTATTCGTTGATCTTCAGTCCCGCCTGTTTCGCCATCCCGCGGAGTACGACGTTGTGTTCTTTTGATCCGGTGAAGTACTGCAGGGCCGCGCCGAATGACTCGGCGGGAACCACCCGCAAGTCGATCTGCAAACCGGACTCCAGTCGCACCGACATCTTCGTTTCGCCGCGTCCGATCACCTGCTGAATGCCCGGAAAGGCGCCGAAGCAGTCCATCACGTCTTCGACATCGGGGGAGACGACGAGCAGGTCCAAATCGCCGATCGTATCTTTCCCGCGCCGATAGCTGCCGGCGAATTCGAATTTCTCGATCGACTTGCAGTGGCGCAGGTGAGCACGCAGGGATTGCGCGACCGCATCGGCGTCGGCCCAGAACATGCGCTGGTTGGCTTGCGCAGCGATCGCGATTCCCTGCAGGATACTTTGCTCGGTCTTGGCACCGAACCCTTTCAGGCCTCGCACCCGTCCCGCTTCGCAGGCTTGCTTCAAGGCTTCCAGGTCCTTGATGCCGAGTTCATGAAACAGCACGGCCGCTTTTTTCGGCCCCACGCCCGGAATGCGCAGCAGCTGCATCACGCTGGGGGGAATCTCGGCCAGCAATTCCCGTAGCATCTCCAAGCCGCCGGTCCGGACCAGTTCGGTGATTTTCGAGGCCAGGTCGTCGCCGATCCCTTCGATTTCGGTCAGGTCGGCGCCCGAGGCGACCGATTCGTGCAGGGGTTGCGTGAGGCTGCCGATCATGCGAGCGGCGTTTCGGTACGCGCGAACGCGAAACGGATTTGCCGCTTTGAACTCCAGCAGATCGCCGACCTGATCAAAGACCTCGGCGATTTTCACGTTGCTGAGCGGTTCCTCGGTGGTGTGGTGGTAGGATTCGTCGCGGGTCATGAGTGGATCTCCACGATGTCGCGATCATGGACGACATAGTCGCTTTTGACCATCGTGCCGTCGTGGACCTGGCTGCCCCAGACCCTTGCAAATTTCAGGTTGGCCGCGACATCGCGATGGATCAGTTCTGCTACGTCCGCCAGGGTGCCGCCGCGCCGGATCGTGAACGGCCGGTCGAAATCGGGCTCCTTTTTCGTCGGCACCTTGGTGTAGACTCGCACCACATCGAGCGCCTGATAGATTGCAGGGCGGAGGGCTTCGAGGCCCGTTCCGTGTTCAGCCGAGATCGGGAATTCGGCGAAGTCGAGCGCGATGAATTCGTGCAAGAGTTGCAGTCGGTCCGCGGCCTCGGGCAGGTCGATCTTGTTCGGCACGAACAGCGTGGCGGTGTACGACATGCCGATGTCGTCTTCGTCGAGGTACGTTTCGCGTGCAAACCGGGTCTTGGTTTCCGCGAAACGTCGGAGTACTTCCTGAAGTCCGGCGATGCCGTCGTCGTCGCCGAGATCGGCCATCAGCAGCACCAGATCGGCGCCCCGCACCAGTCCCTGAATGGCAGGATCGAACACGTCCGCAGTGATCGGCGGCGTATCAATCATCTGCACCATCACATCCTCCCACGGCATCATGCCGACATGCGGTTCCCGCGTGGTGAACGGATAAGGTGCGACTTCGGGTGTGGCGCGAGTCAAACTGCGAAGCAACTGGCTTTTGCCGGCGTTCGGGCCGCCCAGCAGGACCACTCGCCCGGCCCCTTGGCGAGGAATGCGGATGCCGACTGACTTGCGCGACGGGGACCGCTTTTCCTGTTCCGCCTCCGCTCGGGCTTTCGAGATTTTTTGTTTCAGGTCGGCCTGCAGTTTGTCGGTGCCTTTATGCTTCGGGATCTCCCGCAGCATGATTTCCAGGCACCGCAACTCTTCTTCCACGCTTCCCGCGCGTCGATACTCGGCCTCGGCCTTGTGATATTGAGGAGTAAGATTGGCTGGCATAGCCCTGAGTCTATCGGCGCGCAGAAGGATGCGAAAGAGCGAGAGCGGCGGCAGGTTGATCGGGTCGATACGGTCGCATCGAAGGATCGATTTCGACCGATCCCGTACGCTGCGGATGCGGCCCGTCGCGCATCGCGTGCAGCGACGACATCAGCCCGCCTTCTGAGCCTCTTGGCGCAACTGTTCGAAAAGCTCTCGCTGCTTCGCCAGCGCCGCAACACGGTCCTCCGGTTTGCTCGAGGCCTCCATCAGCAGCCAGCCCTGGTAGTCGATTTTCACCAACAGTTCGAACAGGCGACGGAACGGATACTTGGCGTCTTCCAGTTCGTGGATGTGACATGTCTCGCCAAATCGCTTGCTGACCAGCTGGAAGTTGTGGTCGAGCCCTTCGCCCTGCAAGTCGGCCGGATTCGAGTTCCAGCACACGGCCACCTGTTCGTGCGTGGCAATGTCCATGATCGCTTTGATCGTCGGCAGTTCCTGACACTGGCCGTGCACTTCCAACCGGATCTGCTGGCCAAATCCGCTGGCATATTCACCCAGTTCGTTCAGCGTCTTTCCGATCTGCTCGATCGTCTTTTCTCGCGGCACGTCTTTGTGGAAGCTATCAGGTTTTACCTTGACGCCGGTGCCACCCACATCGTGGCTCAGTCGCACAAATTCTTTTGTTGCCTCAATCGCCTTTTTCAGCGTGGCTGCGTCCGGGCTATCGTAGCGCTCGTTGCTGCCGATGCCGACCAGCGTGACGCCGGAGTCGGCGAATCGCTTTCGAATCTCCATACGTTCGTCGTCGTTCAGCGTTGGTTCGACGCCATGGGCGTGCGTGGTGCGCAGTTCGACTCCCAGTACGTTGGCCTTCTGGCAATTCGCGAGCAACGTTGGAAGCTTCCAGTCGGCTGCCCACATGTAGGTGACCAAACCGAATCGCATGCTGCTGCCGGCGGGCGCGTCGTCGTCGCGTGCCGGTGCTGTGGCAGCGCGTGCCACTCGGTTGCCAGCAGCAGGCAGGCCGCTGGCAAGAGCGATACCGCCCGCGGTCAGCGCTTTGGCGAAATCTCTGCGGTTCCAGTCCATGGCGAATTCCTTTCCGTTACCTGTTCACGCGGCTGGATGAAGCCGCACTACTTTTCCAGTTGCTTACGACGCGTTTCCTCATGGTCGGTGCGCCATCCGTCGGTGTACTCGTCTGCGTTCAGCAGCGGTTCCGAGCCCACATTCGGATCAGGGTCGATTCGCACCGTCTGAGCATACTCTTTTTCATCGATGACGAGCACTACGCGGTAGCTGCCCGGGACGACGATACGCCCGCCAGCCGGTCCACCGCCACCGCCTCGACCGCCCTGCCCCGACGCATTCGCCGCAGAACCCCCGCCCGCAGAACCCCCGCCCGCAGAACCCCCGCTTGCAGAAGGTCCCCCGCGACCGCCGCGACCGCCTCGGGCACCACCACCACCTGCTCCAGCATTGGGATCGCTCTCGCTCGTTGCGGGGCGGGATTCATCCGTGCCACGCGTACCTCCCTGAGCTGGCCCTCCCTGGGCTGGCCCTCCCTGCGTCGGACCTGTTGCGCCGGCTCGTGCGCTCCGACTGTTGTCGCCGCTATTTTCACCGCGGGGCTGTCGGGCGGCTCGAGTCAAATCCCAGGATGCCTGGTGGAGGCCAGCCTCGGGCGAAACGCGGAGTTCGCGAAGGGTCTCGCCTGATACGTCCACGATGCGGAGCGATGCTTTCTTGGCTTTTTCCGGCAACGAGTACCAGATGGTCGCTCCATCGGGCGGATTTTGTCCCACGAAGCGACGATTGGTTTTTCCTCGAGCGGGTTCACCTTGCCAGCGCGTGGCAGCTTCGGGTTTGAAGAGCGCGACCTGACGATCGACTTGCGCCGCGGCGGCTTGGCGAAGCGGGGTGACATCGAGCACCCACAGGCTGCGTCCGTGCGTACCGGCGATCAGGTCGCCCGATGCCGGGTGCTGTGCGAACTCGTGCACCGCGACGGTAGGAAGGTTGCTGTTGAGTTTGTTCCACGACTTACCGCGGTCGAGCGAACACCAGCAGGAGAACTCAGTGCCGAGGTATAGCAAGTCGGGATTAACCCGGTCTTCGCGAAGACATCGGGTCGATCCCCAAGGCAGGTTGGCTCGGAGTGAACTCCAGGTTTTCCCGAAGTCTTCGGTGACAAAGACGTGCGGTTCGTCGTCGTCCGAACGATGGCCATCGCAGCAGACATAGCAACGTCCATCTGCGTAGCGTGACGGTTCGACAGTGGCGATCCAGCGTGCGGAGGGAAGGCCGATGTTGGCAGCGACGCTGGTCCAGTCTTTGCCGCCATTGCGAGTGACCCAGAGCGCGCCGTCATCGGTGCCGACCCAGAGGATATTTGCATTGCGAGGCGATTCGGCGAGTGCCGTGGCACTGCCTCGCTTCCCCGCCGTGATCTCCGGCGAGATCACTTCCAGGTTGTTTCCGCGATCAAGCGATCGGAACACATAGTTGCCCGCGGCGTAAAAGATTTTGGTGTTGTGGTGCGACAGAAGGAACGGTGTGTTCCAGTTGAATCGATACGGCGGTGCGCCTTCGACCGTCGGCGGTCGAATGCTTGCCCGCTGACCGGTTTTCAAGTTGCGTCGGCCCATCGCGCCGTTCTGGCTTTCGAAATAGATCCAATCGGGATCTTGCAGGTCGACGCGGCAGACGAAACCGTCACCGCCCGAGATCGAAATCCAGTCTTCGTTCACGGCGCCGCTGCCTCGAAGTGTGTAAGCAGGACCGCCCCAGCTGCCGTTGTCCTGCAACCCACCGTAAACGTAGTAAGGCTGCTGCGGCGATACGGCCACGTGGTAGAACTGCCCGATCGCCGTGTGGTTGAGGTGGTCCCACTGGTTCATGCGATCGTAGGTTACGTACGTTCCGCCGTCGCCGCCGAGCACCATGTGACGTCCATCGCGGGGATCGATCCAGAGCGCGTGATGGTCGGCATGCACGTTTCGGCCGCCGTCGGGTTTAAACGTTTTGCCGCCGTCGTTCGACCGGTAGAGTTGCACACCGAGGATGTACACATACTTGTCATCCTGCGGATCGACGCGGACCTGGCTGAAATACATGGGGCGTGGATTCAGACTATTAATTCGAGTCCATGTTTCGCCCGCATCGGTCGACTTGTAGACGCCGCCGTATTCATGTCCATCAGGGCCTTGCTGTTCCTGATGATTTTCCGCTTGTCCACCGTAATTGGCGCTCCACGGTCGCGTTCGTGTTGCCCCTCCCGCGCCGACGGAACCGGGGCGTTCGGCAAGCTTGACTTGCACGGTCATCGCTTCAGCGCCCCGAACGATTTTCACGGCGACCGTATCGCCCGGTAGTTTCCCACGTGTCGATTCCTGAACTTGGCGTGTCGACTTGATCTCTTTGTCGTCGATCTGTGTGACGACGTCACCCACAGCCAGTTTCGCGATGGCTGCGGGACTGTCCTCGGTGATGCGAGTCAGCTTGAGGCCCTCGGCGGACTCCTCGCCGATAAATCCGAAGTACACGTTCGATCCCTGACCTCCACCGCCTCCTCCTCCACCACCGCCTCCTCCACCTCCACCACCGCCTCCTCGTCCTCCGGGACGTTCTTCGAGAGTTACTTCGATGTCGACGATGGCATCGTCGCGGAGCACTTTGAATTTGACCTTCTCTCCTGGCTGGTAGGCGCGAACCAGTTCCGTGATTTGGTCTGCACCGGAAACGACTTTGTCTCCGATGGCCTGGAGCACATCGCCGGCCCGCAGTCCGGCTTTGTCAGCGGGACCGTCGTCGGTGAGTCGCGTAATGCGGGCCCCGCCTTCGACATCTTCGCCAAAGAGTCCGGCGAAAACATTGGACGCCGGCTGACGTTGAGGCGGCGTGCCCATGCCGATCTTGTCACAGTCGATGATCGCGAACACCACGTTCGGATCCTTGCGGTACCAATCGAGTCCGACTCGGCCGTATTGGCCGGAGGGCAGTCCTTGCGTGAGTTTGCGGAACGTTTTTCCGCCGTCTGTCGTCTTGTAAATGCCGGCGGTCGGTCCCCATTTGCGTACCGGATCGTAGCCGTTGTAACCGTCGGGTATCGATTCGCCGAGCCAGGAGTCGAAACCATCGCGTTGACGATCCCACATGGCGACGAGCAGGGTCTCCGGATCGCCGGGATGAAATCGCATATCGACGACGCCGGTGCGATTGTCGGTGTAGAGCACGCGGTTCCATGTCGCGCCGCCGTCGGTGGTTTTATACAATCCACGTTCTTCGTTGGGGCCGTAGAGCCGTCCCAATGCGCCGACGTAGACGATGTTGGGATCGGTCGGGTGAATCACGATTTTGCCGATCTGATACGACTTGTTCAGTCCCATGGATTTCCAAGTCTTGCCGCCGTCGGTCGACTTGTAGACACCGTCGCCGTAGGAAACCGAATTGCGAGGATTGTTCTCGCCAGTTCCGACCCAAACGATCGAACTGTCGCTTGGCGCGACTGCGACCGCACCGATGGAAACGGTCGATTCGCGATCGAATTGATGCTCGAAGGTAATGCCGTTGTTGGTCGTTTTGAGCAGTCCGCCCGAGGCGGTGGCGATCCAGTAAAGTGACGGATCGTTTTCGTAGACGGCGAGATCGACGATACGACCACCCATATTGGCGGGGCCGATCGAGCGCCACTGCAAGGCTTTCAGCCAGGACGCGGGCATGGGCACCGGTTGCTTCTCCTGCCGCGTTGGTTCCGCCGGCGGTTTCGCCGGTCCTCGCATGGTTTCGACTTCCTTCAGCAACTCGCGCAACAGGCGTTCGATTTCTTCGAGTCGTTTGGAGCGACCTGCGTCAATGGCTCGCGCTTCGTCCGCAGCCGGCTTCGCTGATTCCGGCGTCTTTGGACTCGCGGACGCATCCGGTTTGGGGGCGCCCTCTGTCGCAGGCGGCTCCTGCCCCACCAGGCTGGCGGAAAGGAACAAAACAGACAGCAGCGAAAAGTGAATTCGGGCAAGGTGCGTAAACATTGACGGCCCTTTGCTGGACTTTGGATACAGGGGCGGATTCAGGAATCGGGCGGTGCGGCATCGACACGCGTTTGCGGCTGGCAACGCCGAACCACCCGTTCTCGCGGCTTTATTAGAATCGCGGCGTTGGCAGCGATCAATTCTCAGGTGCCGGGCTTTGACGCGAAATCAGGCGATTTCCCGCCTTGCAACCGCCAGTCGCGCGACGTTTTGCCGGGATCGCTGCGTAAGCCATGGGGTTAAAGTGGCGAGCCTGGTGAAGAGATGGGGGGGCGACAAATGCAACTCCATCGGCATAGACCGAATACCCGATACCTCTTCACAGCGAGTCCGGAGTTCTTCGTGTTCCCGGAGATCGTTGGTTTGTTTTCATTCATTGATTGGCGTCAAGATGTCCGGCGAAGAGCCGGCAGACAGGGAAGAGGAGTGCGATTCGTCAACGCTCCCGCCGCCCCGCGACTGTAAGGGGGACGAACACCAACAGGCCACTGGTCGTCGACCGGGAAGGCCGGTGATTCGGATGAACCCGAGCCAGGATACCTGCTTGCACGTCGTGCCAGTACCTCGAGGGAAGGGGCTGCTTGGAATGCATTTTTTCGGATGGTATCGATGGCGCCGTTTCGCGCCGGGGAAACTTTTTGCGCGCGGCGTTTGGCTCGTGCCGTTGTTCGTGCCGTTGTTCGTGCTGTTGATCGGCGAGGTCCATGCGCAGGACGAGCCGTCTGCGGAACTTCCGGAGACGGTGGTGTTGGGACGGCCGGGCAATTTTCCAGCCGAACCGCTGGGTGAAGGCGAGATCCTTTCGGCCAATCGAACGCCCACGTCCATCAGTGACACCGGTAGTTCGTACACGGTCATTACCCGTGAAGCGATCGACAGTCGCCAACAGCCGTTTGTCTCCGACGTGCTTCGCGGCACGGTGGGACTGGATGTGACCCGACAGGGCGGACTCGATGTGGTCCGTCAGGGCGGCGCCGGGTCGAACACGTCGGTGTTCTTGCGTGGTGCGAATTCGCAGCACACCAAAGTGCTGATCGACGGCATTCCGGTGAACGACCCGAGCAATCCCACTCGTGGTTTTGATTTCTCGACCTTGAGTGTCGACAACATCGACCGCATCGAGATTTTGCGGGGGCCGCAGAGCGTGTTGTACGGCTCCGATCCCTTGGGTGGCGTGGTGAATATCATCACGGTTCGCGGCAGCGGTCCGACGCGGTTGAAGGCGAGCATCATGGGGGGAAGTTACGGGACGACTCAGGAGTCGATCACGGCCAGCGGCGGAGGCGATCGGGCTTACTTCTCCCTGTCGGGTTCGTATTTCAATTCCAACGGCATTTCACAAGGCAATGCCTTGCGGGGTAATACCGAACCGGACGGGTTCCATAATGGTACCGTCGGTGGACGTGTGGGTTTCAACGCTTCCGAAGAGTGGAACATCGATTACGTGTTTCGCTACAACGACGCGCACCTGGATATCGACGACTATAACTTCGGGCCCGGTCCGCCGGTGATCGACAATCTGCTTCGCGCGAATCTCACGCGGGCTTTCTTTCAGCGTGTTC
>JBJOLO010000780.1:0-8978 GCA_046045565.1 Planctomycetota bacterium
AATCGATCGTCGCGAGTCGGGTTCGTTGTCTTGTTGGCGGGCCCCGCGGTGACCGGCGAAGAGATTATGTATCGACAGGCGGAATTAATCGGGGCGGCAAGTGGCTCGCCGCTGCTCGCCCGGGTCTTAAATCGATCGCTGCAGCAGCAGTTGTTCGAGGCCGTGAAGTCGACAGATAGTCCGGAAGCGTTGGAGGAGAAAGTACGTTCCACCTTGAAGCTGTCGAAATCTGCAGGCGGCGAAAACGATCAGCAGAAAAACGCAGCTCAAGCCGCCATGGAAGGTCAGTTGCAGATGATCAAGACGCCTTGGTTTCGTTTTTTCCTGACGTACGACCCACGGCCGGAACTGGAAAAACTGCGCGTTCCCGTGCTGGTGTTGAACGGCGAGAAAGACTTGCAGGTTGATCCCAAGCAAAACCTTCCGGTGATGGAGGCCGCTTTGAAGGCTGGCGGCAATCAGCATGCTCGCGTGCGGCAAATGCCCGGCCTGAATCACTTGTTCCAGCGATGCGATACCGGAAATCCCGGCGAGTACGGGACGATCGAAGAGACGATCAATGAGGCGGCCTTGAAAGAAATCTCGGAATGGATTGCCGCGTTGGCAACGCGCTGACCCGTTTGCACGCGCTAACCCGTTTGCACGCGCTGCATTTGATTGCAAGGGCCGTATGCAAAGAAGCCCGATGGGGCAGAAACCTGTGTCGAGTTTCCGGCTCACGACTTATTGCTTGGCCGTTAGCTTGCGCACCACGGCCAGATTGTCGCGGTGGACGACCTCTTCGTATGGACGATGCCCCAGCACCTGTGCGATGCGGGTCGACTTCAGACCTTTGATCCGTTGGATGTCCGCCGCGCCGTAATTCGACAAGCCGCGTGCAAGTGGCTCCTGGCTCTCGTCGCAGATACTAATCACATCGCCTTTGCGAAAATCCCCTTCGACATCGAGGATGCCTGCGGCGAGCAAGCTTTTGCCGTTTCGTATCAAAGCCCGGCACGCTCCTTCATCCACGACTACTTTGCCGCGAGGTCGTGCGGAGAATCCGATCCAACGCTGGAGCGGGCTGAGCGAATTTCCCTGGGCGACGAACAGGGTTCCGACCGGCTTGCCATCGATAATGCTTTGAATGACGCCCGTCGCGTGGCCGTTGGCAATGATCACATTCTCGCCTGCGGTGGTGCAGATTCGGGCAGCTTCGAGTTTGCTTGCCATACCGCCCTTGCTAAGGCCCGTTTTCTTATCTCGTACGTACGACTGCACCGTCGCGTCGATCGTGGCGACCGTCGAGATGATGCGAGAACTGCTGAGCGAAGGATCACCGTCGAACAGGCCGTCGACATCGCTGAAAATGATCAGCAATTGAGCCCGCAGAAGGCTGGCCACCATGGCGGCCAGACGGTCGTTATCGCCAAACGTGGTCATCAATTCTTCGACCGAGACGGTGTCGTTTTCATTGATGATCGGGATGGCGTTGAATCGCAGGAGCGAATGGAGCGTGTTGCGGACATTCAGATAGCGGGCTCGATCATTCACGTCGTCGGCGGTCAGGAGCACTTGACCGGAATGGTAGCCGAAGCGGGCGAGCACGCGGTCGTAGGCGTCCATGAGTTTCGTTTGACCGACTGCTGCAACGGCTTGCAGTTGTGCCAAGTCGGTCGGGCGTGACGTCAAGCCGAGCGTGCTCATTCCGGCGCCGACGGCACCCGAGCTGACCAGCACGACGCGTTTTCCTGCGGACCGCAAAGCATGCAGTTCTTCGGCAAGCAATCCGATTCGATCGTGATTGAGTATGCCGCCCGAATGCGTGACCACGCGGGTGCCAACCTTCAAGACAATGGTGTCGGCCCGGGCGAAGATCTCGCGGCGCAGATCGTCTGACGGCGTGTCGTTTCCCGACGGGGAGTTTGGAGCGGGAACCCCGGGCCGTGGTTTTCTCGCATCGGTCATAACGCGAGTAGCTCCTCAATCAACGTCGCGATCTGTTGTTCGTCGCCGGGACGGTAGCCGGCCCATACGCCGCGAATCGTTCCGGTTTTGTCGAGTACCAACGTTGTGGGAAATCCGAAGCCGCCCTCCATGCTTTTGCGGATGTACTGCATACGCAACGCGGCCTTGCGGTCGATGTACGTGCGAAAGGTGGCGTCTCGATCGTTCAGGAACTCTTGCGTTTCTTTCGCCAGCTGTTGCACCTCGTCAGCCTGGTCGTCGTTGCTGCCGGCGGAAGCCACCGAGACGAGTTGAAACTCAGGGCGATTGCGGAGTCGCGATTCCAGTTTCTGTAGGTGGGGGAATTCTTCGACGCAGAAATGGCACCAAGGCCCCCAGAAATTGATCAGGGTCACCTTGTCGCTCAATTGATTTTTTGTGAATTCAGCCTCGCCGCCCGTGAGTGGCTCGAGTCGAAAGGAGTTGAATTGCGAGCCGACGGCGGGATGGTCTTTCCACATCACGCTGGTGCGTTGACGCACGTATTTACTGCCGATCGCCAGCAGCAGTGCCGTTGCAAGCGCGATCATCGGCCAACGCCATCGCGTGACGACTGACTGCAGGCTGTCCGCCTCGGGGCTCTCTGACATGCCATGGAAAGGTGAAGAATCCATGGCGGCAATTATACGCGATTCACGCGGAACGAAAACGGCCGCATGGTGTGCCTCGCGATGCCCCGCTATCATGGGCCGCGTGAGGCTTTGAAACGGGAGGATTTCCATGCTGGTTGTCATGCAGCGAAACGCGACCGAAGAACAGATCCATCGCGTGCTGGAAAAAATCACGGAACTTGGATTGACTCCGCATCCCCTGCCAGGTTCGACCCGCACCGCAATCGGCATCACCGGCAATACGGCGGCGATCTCGCCCGACGCGTTGGGCGGATTGGAGGGTGTGAGCGAACTTTTGCGGGTCACGAAGCCGTTCAAGCTTGCCAGTCGCGAAATGCATGTCGATGACACGGTGGTCCCGACGGCTCAGACCAGTATCGGTCCGGAAACGTTCACGGTGATCGCCGGGCCGTGTTCCGTGGAAAACGAGTCGATGCTGCTGAAGACGGCGGAATTCCTGAAAAGTCGGGGAGTGAATCTGCTTCGTGCGGGGGCGTATAAGCCAAGGACTAGTCCGTACAGTTTTCAAGGCCTGGAAGCGGAGGGACTGCGTATCCTCCGCCGCGCGAGAGAACTGACCGGCATGGGGATTGTCACGGAGGTGATGGACGCGGCCTTGGTCGATGAAATCGAGGCCTCGGCGGATGTCTTGCAGGTGGGTGCCCGCAATATGCAAAACTTCGCACTACTTAAGCGTCTGTCGCGTTGCCGGACACCCGTGCTATTGAAGCGGGGCCTCTCCGCGACGCTTGAAGAACTGCTGATGTCGGCCGAGTACCTGCTTGCCGGCGGGAACCGCAATGTGGTGTTGTGCGAACGCGGTGTGCGGACCTTTGCCGATCATTCACGCAATACGCTCGACCTATCGATCATTCCGCCCGCCAAAGAACTCTCCCACCTGCCGATCGTCGTCGATCCGAGTCATGGAACGGGACGGCGCAGTTACGTGCCCGCGATGGCCCGGGCTGCCATGGCGGCCGGTGCCGATGGACTGATGGTCGAAGTGCATCCGGATCCGGATCGAGCGATGTCGGACGGAGCGCAGACGTTGAACTTCGAGCAGTTCGATGCGTTACTCGATTCGCTGAAAGAACTGGCCGGGCCGCTCAAACGCACCTTGAATTGAGTCGGAACCCGGCGTGCCTGGAGCAGAAGCGATGCCGTACGAAGTCGAGCAGAAATATCGGGTGAGCGGTTTTCGACAAGTGGTGCAGCGATTGGCGAAACTCGGGGCCACTCTCGGGGAACCCGTCGAGCAGGTCGACACGTACTACGCTCATCCATCGCGCGACTTTGGCGAGACCGATGAGGCATTTCGCTTAAGGCGAATCGGCGCGATGACGTGCATGACCTACAAGGGGCCCAGGATCGACGCGAATACGAAGACGCGTAAGGAGATTGAGATCCCCCTTGCACCAGGATCCGATCATCATCGACAGTGTCGCGCGATGCTGAAGGCTCTTGGATTTCGACTGGTGGCCGAAGTTCGCAAGATGCGGCGGGTGGCTTCCTGGACAGATCAGGGATTTCATATCGAAGTCGCCGTGGACGACGTGCGCGATGTGGGAAAGTTCGTAGAAATTGAGACATCCGCCGATGCAAAGCGACTTGACTCTGCCAGGGATCGCATCGCCAAGGTTGCCGGGCAATTAGGCCTGACGCAGTCCGAACGCACGAGTTATCTGGAATTGCTCTTGCGGTCGCGCCAACGCCAGAAGTGAGCAAGTAGCGTGGCGGTGATCACGCAGCCGATCGTGTACACCGCCGTCGGGATCATTGCCTCGGGAGCTTCGGGGTATAGTCGGGTCACCAAGACGGTGCCGAGTCCGGCATTTTGCATTCCGACTTCGAGCGTCAAAGCGCGGCGCATCGGTTCGGATAGGCGCATGAGCGGCGACGCGAAGTACCCCGCAGCATAACCCAAGATATTCACGACCAAGAGCGGCACGATCACCGAAATCGCTGCCGATCCGACATGTTGCTGGTTTTTTGCAACCACCACACTGATGATCCAGAGAATACAGATGTTCGCAATCACCGGCCCCCAGCGATTGCCAAACGGTTCGAGTAACGGTACGCATTGCACGATTGCGAAACCCGTCAACACCGGTATGACGACCGTCCATGCCAACTGCAGGCTGACTTCGAGCATGTCCATTTGGACATCTTGCTGGAGGGTGAGTTTCAGCAGCAACGGTACCACGACGGGCGACAGCATGGTGGAGCTGGTAGTCAGCCCCACCGAGTAACTGGTGTTGCCGCCGGCGTTCATGGTGAGGACGTTTGAGGCCATTGCGCCGGGGACGCAGCCGACCATCACGATGCCGATTTGATAGGCTGGTGGTAAACCGCATGTCCGCGCTACGATCCATCCCAGAAACGGCATGGCCGTGTATTGAACCATCGTTCCGAACAGTACGGTGGGCCAGCGTTTCGTAAGTTCCCTTACTTCTTGTCGCGGGAGCATCGCCCCGACAGCCAGCATCGTGGCGGCCATGAACCAATCCAATTTGACGGGAACAAGAAACGGCGCGGGCCAAACGGTCGCGACAACACCGACGCCCAGAAGCAGTATTAACAAATATCGCTGCATCGACTCAGGCTTTCATGGCGACGTGGTGGGTGTTTCTGCTTGAGGCGACACAGAGGAAGCGGTGCGTCGCGCGAGTAGCAAGATGAGTGAGAGCAGCAAACTTGTGCCCGTGATCGTGAAGATCAGCAGCACAACGATGGCGGCGCCGACGGAAGGTGTCGTGGTTTTCGGATTGCCGGCGAATTGCGTCAGCAACACCGCAGCGGAGTTGTTGATGGTGTGTCCAATCACCGAAGGCCAGATCGATCGCGATTGCCAGGCGATGATGCCCAGCCAAACCCCGAGCGGAAACACGGCGACCGCATGCAGCGGATCGAGATGCGCGATACTAAAAAGCAATGATGTTGTGCCGATGGCGACCAGCGGGGGGAATCGAGTGAGCAATCGAGTTTGCACATACCCGCGAAAGAAAAGCTCTTCGCAAATGCCGGGAAGGATGCCCACTATGGCAACCATCACATAAAAGAACGCGCCGGTGTGGGCGCGAAATACCTGCTGCATCGTTTCCATATTCGTGCCGCGATCGCGCGTGAGCTGCGACAGGATGATCGAAGTAATGAATCCCACCGCGGGAGTGGCCAGCGCCAGCACCATCCAATGCCAAACCGCGAACGGTCCTCGCGTCAGCGTCAGACGCTCGCGTAGCGGTTGCGGTGAAAGCTTGGCAGCCAAGAGGGCCATCATGAAAAAAATCACTTGGCCGGGCAGCACCATCGCGAGAAAGCCGATGCGAGTTTGGGCGAACGATTCCAGTTTCTGTCGCATGTTGGTCAGTTCACGAGGCGAGATCGGACCGTATTCAATCTGGATTGCAAGGTAGTAGACGATCGTAGAAGCAATGATCGATAACAGAATGGTTGCCATGACCGTGAGCATGACGGTCCAAATGCGAGGCACTTTCATTTCCGCGGGCCACGCCAGAATGACGTCATCGACACCTGGGTGGACTGTTGCCACAGGGATGGCCGGGGGATGCGACAACTGTGCCATCGCGATTTCAGAATCGGCTGGCATTCCGGGCGATACCATGCCGTTGATCAGGATCGGGGTGGGCTGCCGTTCGGATGGATCAACTACCTGCGACTCGACAGGTTCTTCAGCGGACGTGCGAACAGGATCACCAGAGGATCGCAAAGGCGAATTCGAAAAAGGTTCCGACAACGGCAATTCCTTTCAATCCCGGTCGTCACGATCTTGGAAGATCGAGCGTCGGAGCTCCTAGGAGATCAGTTCTTTCACGACATGCCCATGGACATCGGTCAGCCGGAAGTCGCGTCCGGCAAAGCGGTAGGTCAATCGTTCGTGGTTCAGGCCGAGCAGATGCAGGATGGTCGCGTGCAGGTCGTGGACCGGAACGACTTGCTCCACGGCCCGAAAACCGAATTCGTCGGTTGCACCATGCGCGTAACCGCCACGGACGCCGCCGCCTGCCAGCCAGCACGTGAACCCGTAATGATTATGGTCTCGTCCGTTCAGTTGCGGAAGTTCGGCGACCGGCGTTCGTCCGAATTCGCCTCCCCAAAGCACGACGGTTTCTTCGAACAGGCCTCGCTGTTTCAGGTCGGTCAGGAAGGCGGCAATCGGGCCGTCCCACTGCTCGGCAAGCGACTTATGCTGGTTTTCTAAGTTGTCGTGATTATCCCACGGTTGTCCCGCACCGCTCCAAACTTGAACAAACCGCACGCCGCGTTCAATCAGTCGTCGCGTAATCAATAGTTGTCGACCGTGGGTACCGGAACCGTACATCTCGAGGATATGTTTCGGTTCCCGTGCGATGTCGAACGCATCGCTCGCCTCGGATTGCATGCGATATGCAAGTTCGAATGCTTGGATTCGTGCCTCGAGTGCGGGAGCGTTTTTGCGTGCTTCGGCGTGCTCACGGTTGAATGCGGCTAGCAAATCCAGTTGCTCGCGCTGCTGCTCGGGCGACATGCGTCCGTTGCGAATATTGGCGATGAGTTGGGACACCTCGGTGTGCTGCGTGTTGATATAGGTACCCTGATAGGCTCCGGGCAGGAATGCGGCGCGCCAATTCTGCGTCGACACGATCGGGTATCCGCCGGGGCACATGGCGATGAAGCCGGGCAGGTTTTGGTTTTCGCTTCCGAGTCCATAGGTGATCCAGGCACCCATGCTTGGCCGCGATTGCCGTGCTTCTCCGCAGTTCATCAGCATGAGCGATGGTTCGTGATTGGGCACTTCTGCCTGCATCGAGCGGATGATCGCGATGTCGTCAATATGTTGGGCCGTTTTGGCGAACAGGTCGCTGACTTCGAGGCCCGACTGGCCGTAGCGTTGAAATTTGAACGGCGACCGCATGGCCGCGCCGGTCTTTCGTTCCGTGCGCAGATTGTTGGTCGGCAGCGGTTGTCCGTGGTATTTATCGAGCGCCGGTTTCGGATCGAAGGTGTCCATGGCGGAGGGCCCGCCATTCATAAACAAGTGCACGACATGCTTTGCACGGGCACGGAAGTGGGGCGGTTGGGGTGCGAGCGGGCTGACGTTGCGCGTGTTGGCTTGAAGGCTTGTTTGACTTGCAAGCAAATCGGCCAGCGCCAGAGCGCCGATGCCGGTGCCGCTTCGGGCAAGCATTTCCCTTCGCGAACAGGGTGCACGAAGCAGCCGATGGGGCAGGTTGGAAGCTGCAGGTGAGGTCATGGTGCGGATCTCGTTGGTCGCTGCGATGTCCGGGCGAATCGGTGCTGCTGCGCGTATATCGATTGCGGCAGCCCGGTGCCTCTGTGATTCAATCGGTCGTCAGGCGAGGATTTCACGAATCGGTTTTCCTTCCGCCAGCTTAATTGGCCGTCCGGCCTCGGAGATATTCTGCGTTTCGGGGTCGACACCGGCGGCCGTGCAAAGCGTCGCCAGGATATCGCCGACATGGACTTGGTTTTCCTCGACGCGCAGTCCGTCGTCGCTGGTTTTTCCAAACGCTTGTCCGCCGCGGATGCCGCCGCCGGCGAAGACGCAGGACCATGCCGTCGGGAAATGATCGCGACCGGCCTGAGCGTTGATGGTGGGAGTTCGCCCGAATTCGCTCAGCCAGAGTATGGTTGTGGACTCGAGCAAACCGCGTTCAGAGAGTTCCCGCATCAGGCTGCTCCACCCGGCATCCAGTTCCCCGCACAGGCGTTTGACTGCGGCAAAGTTATTTTGATGCGTATCCCAGCCGAAGGAGCCGTCGTTCAGGCTGCCTAGCGAGACCTCGACGAAGCCAACACCACGCTCGATCAACCGCCGCGCAAGCAGGCATCCTTGTCCAAAGCGTCCGCTTCCGTAAGCAGTGCGAGTGTTGTCGGTTTCCTGCGACAATTCAAACGCCTCGCGCACGGGGCTTTCCATCAACTTCAATGCGCGGCGGTAAACCGTGTTGTGCGCTGTGGCCGCACCGCCATGTTTCGCCACGAAGCGATCTTCCATCGCTCGCCAGAGTCCGACGCGGGTCGCAAATTGCTCGCGCGAGATCCCTGTTGGCGGTTCCAGGTCGTCGACCTTCAAGTCAGCATATCTGGACGACGCGGGGGTGGCAGGTGTCGGCAGATCGGTCGCGCCGACGGTCAGCGGTGCATAGGGTGGACCAAGGAAGCCGGGGCCGAACGCCGCTTGGTTGAAAGCCCGATAGGGCGAGATGGCTACGTATCCCGGTGTGGCTGATGCGGGGCTTGGCTTCCCCGCATCGGTTCGCTGATCGGCCGGCACGAGGTCGGGCGTTCCGGAAGTTTCCCCGCTCAGTTCCTTGGCGAGCGACGCACCGATGCTGGGGTAGCGAATCGGTCCCATCGGCG
>JBJOLO010000007.1:0-3817 GCA_046045565.1 Planctomycetota bacterium
ATCGCTTGCAGCGAATCCGCAATCGCCCGCTATAGGTGATCGCGAACGCCACCCCAGATCCAGGATGCCTGCCTATCTTATTTGATCGCCCGCCGAACGAGGAGATCTTCTGCCAGATCGACTGCCAAGTTTGCTTTTTGCGGGTTGGACGAATCAGTCGAATAGCGGTCCTATCCCCGATGTAGCGAGAAACTATTTCGCCTCGATTCGCAACCGTCGCAGGGTCGCACACGCTTTGTCGCCTTGTTCCACACCGCTGCCGCTCGACAACTGAACGTGAACGTCAAAGTCGCGGAGGCTCTCCAATTGCTCCGCCGGTACGTTCAGCGACAGGATGCCATCGTGCCGCCCCTGGGTCGTTGTCTGCCAGCGAGGCTGGCCGTCGCGCGGCGCAATGCTGACCGTCACGCTGCCGCCAAGATTCGGAGCATCTGCATAGCAGTCGGCCATCACGGCGAGTTCGCTCAGAGGTCGCGGCGCACTCATCCGCTGCACAATCCGCGTGGCCGTCGCGGTTCCGCCCCTCAGTCCGACCCAAAAATAGCCGTCGCGAAAACCGCCGTGGGTGGGGTGCTCCGCTTTCACACCGCCCAGATGCTTCCAGCGAGCGGTGCGGAAATCATCCTCGTAAAACATTGCGTCATTGTCATCGATTGCGAGCCGCCCCGCCGTACCGGGAGGAGGAGTCTGATGCACGCATCGGACTCGCAGGCGGTCCAGGCGATTCACGGCGACCTCTTTTTCTCCCTGTGGATTCTCCATCAATACACGCAAATAGAAAACATGGCGGCCGCGAACTCTTTCCTGATCCCGCAGCGCAAGCGGAGCGACGGAGTTCGCATCGCGCTGTACCACTTCCATCGGCCAACCGCCGTCGGGCTCGTCAACCGTGATTGCCAATCGATTCTGCGCTCCCGCTCCGCTTCGCGTTGATGCGTCGAGTGTCGCCTCCACACCTTGCAGCGGAAAATACGACTCGAAGCGATAGACGAGCGACGCCAGGGCCGGTCCGCTCGATCTGGGCATCAATTCCAAAAATCCCGGCTCATCGGGGCGGCTGGTCAGACGCAGATTCAAAAACCCGCTTACATCCGCGGCGTGCAACCAATCGAATCCCGAAAAAGTCTCGTCGTATTCGCTCGGCGACTCCGCATCGCCACCAACCTGTACAGCCGCATCGCGAGCCGAGAAGTCAGCTGAGGTCGACGGCAATTCGCCCGCAGCGATTGCATGCATGGCGGCACGCTGCGTGAGCAGAGCGTTGCGCAGCGTCACCAGTTCCGGTGCAGAACTCGCCGCCCAGGTGTTCACCGAGCCGTGCGGTCCTGCCACCGCGAATACGGCACAACTGATGTTGAATTCGCGACACACATCGAATTGCCTCCATTCGCGATCCATCAGCGCCGCTGCCGTCGGATATCGCGTCCACTGCGGCCAATGAGGATCGGTGGCCCACGGTACGCAGATCGCCGGCTTCCGCAACACGGCAAACTTCATTGCATGCTTGCGGAATCGCACCTGATCCCAACCATACGAATCCCAGATCCATCCATCCGCTGTCAAATCGAGCGACGGTGCGATCGGATCGCTGTACCACTGCAAGACGGGAATACGGTAATGCTCGCGAATATGCTGTGCGAGCGACAGAAGCACCGGATTCTGCGAGGGAATATTCTCCTCACCCAGGCAGATTGCCGGGATGAGTTCGGGATACGTCGGGCAGTCGCGTCCCGCTTTCAGCCACGCATCGATCCGACGTTTCGCTGCGTCCGGATCTCCCTGTTTTTCACCGCAATAAATAATAAACACGTCGTGACGATGCGCATCGTCGCGGGCCGTACGCGACCTCTTGAGTTCCTCCCACCACGCAGCTTTGTCCGGAAAGGTATCCGCGAGGCTGAGTTTCCTGAGGAAATAATCAAAGTAACGATCGGGCCCTCCCGCATAGACGCCAAGCCAGCGATGGCCCGGATCTGCATAGGCGCGCACCGCGGATTGCCCTGACACCTTCTCAGGCGTTGGCAAAGTGGATTGCGCCGGCATGGTGGATTGCGCTGGAGCGATTGCAACGTGAAGCAATCCGTACAGTATCCAAGCAAAGCAGTGCAGGAAGGTTGCTGGTCTTGTGAACATCGTGACTCACCGCGCATTCTGAACTTGCCGATGGACCGATTCGATGATTCGATCTTCTAACTCAGGTCGAAACGGTGCAGGCAGCGATTGATAGATGATCGCCTCGGTCCCTTCGTAGCCGCCTTCGGCTAACACTCGACGATTAGGAATGTAGGCATTGACCAGATTGGAATAGCCGGCCACCCAGACGCGTCGTCCCTCTTTGGCAAGTTCACTTTTCAACCGCACTGCGTATTCCGCCATCGGCTCGCCACCCAAGGCGATGAGCGTCAACGTCTTGCCGAACGTCGCGACTTGCACGGGGTAACGGTAATCAGGGGGCGCGTCACCCGGATTGGGCCAATTTTGCAAGATCATCTGTGCATGACGGGCCACGAATCCATTGCCGGACTTGGCACGCGCCTCGAGCTCTTCACGTGGCGGCAAGGTTGCAAACGCCAGCGGCACCGTTTCTAACGTGGTCGATAGAGTGGCGTCGAGCCGAACCGGTGCAGCCGCGAGTGCCCCTTCGACCGCCGAAGCGAGTGCCAATCCGTTCTGCTGGGCGTCGTCCAAATGGCGTCGCGGTGACGGATCCTGATCGCCTCCGCATCCAGCGAGGAACAACGCGACCGTCTCGGGATGATCGTGCTCCAGTTTCTTCTGAGCAAAACCCGAATAGTCGCCGTGCAATTGCGGCACGGGGCCCAACGCCGTGTTATGACATGCATAACCGAATACCACGCCCAGCAGTTTGCCATCCTGCGTCTCGATCCGCAGCACCGGCACGTCATGATCCACCACCCCGTCCGGGTTCGGCCCCAGCCGGAAGCCGTCAGGAGTCTTCAAGCGGCGATTCATCGCGAAACCGCATCGGGCACGCGAATAGCCCACCGTCACGGCTTGCGTTTTGGAAAGGGATTCACCAATGGCCGAATCGACTTTCTGCACGAGTTCTTTGACGTATTCCTCAGCCCGACGGCCCCAAATCGCATCGATCCCCCAATCAGCCACATTTTTTGCGGAAAGCATCGGACCGCCATGCGTGTGCGATACATTCAACAACAACTCCCGGGGATCCAGCCCATGATTCTGCTTGGCAACTTCTAAGATCGATTTCCGCAGCGATTCGGGAATCTCGATCAAGTCCAAGGCCACCATGACCAGACGATGGGCGTTTGCGTCCTTGAATGCGACCGCGCGTACATAGATTTCCGTCAAGACTCCGTTTGAGGGGCCGGTGCGAGCTGCGTAGCCGGCCATCCAAACCGGCAGTTCCGGGGTAATCGAGACACGCGCTGCCCCCACCTGCCATCCCTGCTGTTCGGCACCCGACACCACGTGAGCCATGGCCAGCAAAGCACCGAACGCCAAAATCGCTAAGCCGCGTCGTAACTTCATCCCAACATCCTTCCGCAACAAATTCCAACGAAGCACGTTATCCGTTCGCCTACGGACGGCGTGTATCCCCGTCTCACTTTAACGGAATTTCTCGCGATCGTGACACCCCCTGGGATCGAACCGCATGGCGGGGCCGCGAATTCGCATGTTGCGGCAGACGGATGAAGCAGGAGAAGGATGGCCGCCATTCCGTTTCGCAATGGACTGGCGTTTCGCAACAGACAGGTGGCCGCCCACTCTGGCAGCGAGTCAAGAAGCGATTCGAGCAAGTAAGCCTTGAAATGGTGAACGTTCGGGCATCGGC
>JBJOLO010000180.1:0-5035 GCA_046045565.1 Planctomycetota bacterium
CAATACTATTGGGCGACGATCGTTACCATCGCCACGTCGATCATGCTGGTCGCCGGTCGCTACGGTTTTATCCAATGGTCGTCCACCTTCATGGTGGCGACATTTACTTTTGTCACGGTTATCGACGTCTGCCTGCTGCAATTGAAACCGGAATGGGCGATCCGATGGGAGGATATCGCCCGCGGTTTGCAGTTCCGCATCTCGGAAAAACCGGGCGGCACGCTGACGGCCCTGCAAACGTTCGGAATCATCGGCGTGGGCGCCAACGAATTGGTTCAGTATCCGTACTGGTGTTTGGAAAAAGGTTACGCCCGCTTTTGCGGACCTCGAGACGACTCCGCAGGTTGGGCCGACCGCGCGAATGGATGGCTGCGCGTGCTGCGGTGGGATGCATGGTGCTCGATGGGGGTGTACACCTTCGCCACGATCGCCTTTTATTTGCTCGGTGCCGCGATCCTGGGACGACTCGACTTGATCCCGGAAGGCGCCGACATGATTCGCACGCTCTCGACCATGTATCAGCCGATTTTCGGACACTGGACGCAGGTGCTGTTCCTGTTCGGGGCGGTTGCCGTTTTGTATTCGACTTTCTTCGTTGCGAACGCGAGTCATGCCCGCGTTTGCGCCGACGCGCTGCGGGTCGCCAAGCTTACGCCGGACTCCTCGCGCGACAAACTGATCGTCGCTATTTTCAGCGGCCTTTTTCCCTTCCTGGGACTTGGCGTCTACTTGCTGTATTCGATGCCTAAAGCGCTCGTGCTATTCAGCGGCTCGATGCAAGCGATCATGCTGCCGATGCTCGCTTTCGCCGCCATCTACTTTCGCTTCCGTCGCAGCGATCGACGCATCGCCCCCTCGCGTATTTGGGATGCGTGCTTGATCCTGTCGGGGGTCACGATGACGATCACCAGCCTCTGGCTCGTCGTACTGCAAACGCAAGACTTTCTGGCCAAAAAGTAGAAGCTCGGCCAGGAAGATTGCTCGCGATCGTTCGCGCCGGCAATTACCCGGCCCGTTCGCGAATCCAGACGAGGTAGTCGAGTCCGGGCAATTTCACGCCGCTGTGGCGAAGCATGTTGGCGAGCTGGGCGCGATGGTGCGTGCCGTGTCCGCCAAGTTGCACCAAGGTCTCCACCAGCGGAATCCGCAGCGAGACTCCCTTGATGGTCGCCGCAACGAGCCGGTTCGCCACAACGGAATCTGATCCCAAACCGCTAAGAAACGCGCGCCTTCGCTCGATCGTCTGCCGCCATCCACTTTGCAAGTCTTCTATGGTGGTCGTCACGGGCGATCGTTCGTACTCGGCCGAACCTTCCATTCCGTTCCTCAACCACCACCGCTCGGCATCCCACAGATGGAGAATCGTTTTGCGAATGGAGCCCAGTCCCATCCCCCAATCACGATCGAGTGCCGCGGGATCGAGCGATAAGAGATGCGCCAGAATCTTCGCATTCGCCCATTCGTTGTACGCAAAATAGTTCGCAATCACGTCCGGCTGCCAGGCAAGCACGGGACTTGTCCCGCTTGCGACCTCGAGTCCCCATTGCTGCAACGCGAAATTCGCGGTCGGTTCCTGTCCCACCGCCGGACGCGCAAGCCGGAAGAAGAGGTAATCCAGGCCGCCGACCACCGTACGGCCATAGCCTTTCAGGTAACTCAGTGCCTGTGCTCGATGATAGATGCCGTGATTGGCCACATGATGCACCAGATGGTGCAACGGGAAACAGTGCGTATTGCCTTTGGCATCTTGGTAACTGCAATTGCGGATCCAACCGGAGCTGCGTTCCCGATCGAGTAATTCCCGGCGTTTCCGATCGACGATCTCCAAACGCTCACGGATGGAGGCCAGCCCGAGACCTTCCGCATCGGTTTGGAACGGCCGCCAAGGCTCACCGTTCCACCGCTCCCACCAGATTTCCTCGGCAGCCAGAATATGGAACAGCGTGTTGCGCAGCGAGCCGAATCCCATTTCACGCGGGGCATCAAGTTCTGCGTCGCCGAGGCCTTCGCACAAGGTGAAGATGCGGTCGTTCGCCCAAGCGCTGTACCGGAACAGATCGTCGAGAATTCCAATCGCTTCCATGCAGCATCTCTTTCTATCGCAGTTACCCGACACTGGTACCGCGATCACCGGCAGCGGCATCCCCGGGTTCGGCCGGTGCGGCGGCGATGACGCGCGGTGCGTTCGACGTACCCGGCACAACCAGCGGTCCCGGCGAACTCGCCTCGATGATGCGCTTCAGTTCGTCCGCATCCACCGACTCGACCTCAATCAAGCGTTTGGTGAGTGCCATCAATGCGGGGCGGCGGACATCGAGAATGTGTCGCACACGCTCCACACCTTCGTCCACCAATCGCTTGACTTCCTGATCGATTTCGCGAGCCGTTTGTTCGCTGTGAAAACGACCTCGATCCTCGGTACCGGCTCCGGCCAGGAACGGTGATCGCGTGCTTTCACGGTAATTGACCCGCCCCAAGCGGCTCATGCCGTACTCCATCACCATGCTCCGCGCGATCTCGGTGGCCCGCTCCAGATCGTTTTGAGCTCCGGTCGAAATGTCTTGGAAAACCAGTTCTTCGGCCAGTGTTCCGGCGAGCAGCACCTGGATGCGGCTTTCCAGTTCGGATTGCGTCAGCAGGTAACGATCGCCTTCGGGACGCTGCAGCGTATATCCGAGTGCGGCGAGCCCGCGGGGAATGATCGACACTTTGTGAACCGGATCGGTATTCGGCAGGCTGTACGCCACCAGGGCATGACCGCTTTCGTGGTAGGCGACTCGATGCTTTTCCTCGTCGTTCATCACGCGTTGCTTTTTCTCGAGCCCCGCCGTGACGCGTTCGATGCCTTCATTGAAGGCTTTCATATCGACGGAATTTTTTTCGCCTCGTGCGGTAAGCAGGGCTGCTTCATTGACGAGGTTCGCGAGATCGGCGCCAACAAAGCCCGGGGTGAGGGAGGCAACTTCCTTGAGGTCGACGTTCGGATCGAGCTTCACATTCTTGACGTGCACCTTCAGGATCGATTCGCGACCGCGAATATCGGGGCGATCGACGAGCACATGTCGATCGAATCGGCCGGGGCGCAAGAGCGCTGGATCGAGTGTTTCAGGCCGGTTCGTTGCCGCCATCACGATCACACCATTGTTTGACTCGAATCCATCCATCTCCACCAGCAGTGCGTTCAGCGTTTGCTCGCGTTCGTCATGACCGCCCACGATGCTCGTTCCGCGGCTCTTGCCGAGTGCGTCGAGTTCGTCGATGAAAATGATGCACGGCGCTTTCGCCACCGCCTGTTGGAACATGTCGCGCACACGGGCGGCACCCACGCCGACAAACATTTCGACGAAATCGGAACCCGACAAGCTGAAAAACGGCACGCCCGCCTCACCGGCGATCGCCTTGGCGAGCAACGTCTTGCCGGTGCCCGGCGGTCCGACGAGCAACACGCCTTTCGGGATCCGGCCGCCCAATCGCTGATATTTTTCCGAGTTCCGCAGAAAATCGACGACCTCGCGGACTTCGTCCACCGCTTCGTCAATACCGGCCACGTCCTGGAACGTGACCCCCAGGTCTTCCTGAGCGTACAGGCGTCCTTTGCTTCGCCCGAACGACATCGGCGAACCCATCGCGCCCAGTCGCCGGAACATCCACATCATGACAATTCCCAGGATCGAGATCACCGAGAGAATCATCAGGTTTTGTTTCCACGGCCCCGGTTCGGCCTCAAATCGCCACTCCAAGTTGCTGCCGCGAAGCAGTTTGAGCAATTCCTCATCGGCGGCAGGAAACGACTGTTTGTCCGTCCGGAACGCCATTTCCATCGGCTTGCTGACCTTGCTCTCAGGCTCAATCTGCAAGCGATCGACTTTGCCAATCACCGTCTGTTTGCCGACGATGATGTCCCGGGGATTCGATAACCGAAAAACCCGACGCTCGGTCGAGGCCGACTTGGGGATTTCCAGGTCAAAGTAGCCAGGTACGCCCTCGGCCAGTTCACCGCGGGGTGCTTGCCGACGGCCGTTATTAATCAACGTAACCAGGTCCTGGTAGGCCAGTTCCTGGCCTCCGTAGGCGAGGTAATACAGGCCGGTGAGCAGTGTTCCAGACGCGATCAGCAAGAGCAGGTAGAAGAGAAAATTCGGCCCCGATGTCGAGGATCGTTGATCGTTCGATTTTCGCGGTGTGCTGTCGTCGCGGTTCATGGTAAAGTTCCGGCGTTGGAGTCAATCGTTATTTCCGTTGCTCAATTATAGGGTCTTCGGCGAATCGGGTTGTCCCCCGTCAGCCGTGTCCCTAAAATGCCACGGATCGGAAGTCCAGGTGTGGTATCGCGTTAGCTTACTGTTCGCCGTAAAAACCGCCAGACGAAGGATCAAGGTTTCTCGCGCTCATGGATAGCCCAACCCGCAAAATCGCGATCCTCGGTTCGACTGGGAGCATCGGGGAAAGCACGATTGGGGTGGTGCAGGCCCTCGGAAGTCGGTTTTCGGTGGTGGGGCTGAGCTCCCATCGACGCCTCGACAGGCTCGTCCAGCAGGCGACGGCGTTGCGTCCTGCCTGGGTTGTGGCCGCCGACGGGGAGTCGTCGAAGCAATTTGACTGGAGCGGACTTCCCTCGGGCACCAGGTATGCCACTGGAGCGAAGGCGCTCACTGAGCTTGTCCGCGATCCCGAAATCGATCTGGTGGTTTCGGCCATTGTGGGAAGTGCCGGCCTTGCCGGGACGTGGGCGGCACTGGACGCCGGCAAGACCGTCGCTCTAGCAAACAAAGAGACCCTGGTGATGGCCGGCCCGCTGGTGATGGAACTGGCGAACCGCCGCGGGACGCGGATTCTGCCGATCGACAGCGAGCACAGCGCAGTTTTTCAAGCCTTACACGCAGGTCGACGACGCGAAGTACGACGCATCGTACTGACGGCCAGCGGCGGCCCCTTTCGCACCTGGAGCTCCGAAGCACTGGCTCGGGCCACGATCGATGATGCGCTCGCCCACCCGACGTGGAGCATGGGTCCCAAGATCACCGTCGATTCCGCT
>JBJOLO010000217.1:0-3056 GCA_046045565.1 Planctomycetota bacterium
GCCCGCGGCTGAGCCGTGGTCGGTCGAGCCGTAAAGGCGGTCCCGTGCTCCGCAGAGCAGATTGCCCCCGCAGACGGTCCAACGCGAGGTTCCTTGTATGCTGCGAATCGCCATCGCCGAGGTTGCTCAGGAAACCGATTCGTTCAGCCCTTTGATCGCCGATCAGCGAGACTTTGAAGCGTACGGACTTTACTATGGCGAGGAGTTGCTGGAACGCATGCAGGGCGTCGGCCCGCTCGGTGGATTTCTCGAGATTGTTGACGAGCAACCGGATCGCGTTCATCTGCTGCCGATCCTTCGCGCCTGGGGCAGCGCCGGCGGCCGCATCCATGACGAAACCTTCGCCAGACTGCGTCGCGAACTGACCGAAGGTTTGCAACGCTCCCTGCCGCTCGACGCCGTCTTCCTTTCGCTTCACGGCGCCGCATCCTCGCAAACCGAAGACGACGTGGAAGGGGCGATCCTCGAGTCGGTTCGCGCGATCGTGGGTGATCGAGTGCCGATCGTCGTTGCGGTCGATCATCACGCGAACATCACGCATCGCATGATTGCCCACGCGAACGCGTTGATCGGCCACGAAACTCAACCCCACGATCCACCCGCCACCGGTCGCAAAGCGGGACGGATCCTATTTCGCACTTTGCGAGGCGAAATCGCTCCGCGCATCGGCTGGAGAAAAATTCCGATGATCACCCCGCAGGACCAATTCCTGACCTCGGCGGGGCCGATGAAGACTTGGTTCGACGCCGCCCGCAAGTTCGAGTGCCTCCCGCGCGTACTGGACGTCTCTCCTTACCCGATGCAACCGTGGCTGGATGTCGCCGAGGGCGGTTGGTCGGTGGTTGTGCACTCGGACGGAGATCCGCAACTTGCGAATAAGCTCGCCGAACAAATGGCGGATCTCGCCTGGAGTCTTCGAGAAGACTACTGGGCATCAGAACGGTTCGAACCGTCGGCGGCGGTGCGTAACGCGCGGTCTGCCGACCGGGGCCTGATCCTGCTCTCGGATACGGGAGATTCGGTTTATGGCGGAGCACCCGGCGATAGCACGATCCTGCTCAAGGCATTACTCGAATCGCAAGCGGAGCCTCGCGGCCTCGAACTTGTACCCATGGTCGATGCCGACGCGGTTCGCATCGCCGTGCACGCTGGAGTGGGCAGCACCATCCCTTTGTCACTCGGCGCAAAACTGGACATTCAGTTCAGTAGTCCTGTTACCGTCACGGCTCGCGTCGATGCCGTTTCGCGAGGATTGACCATCGATCTGTTGGACCGCGGGATTTGCGATTTGGGCGAAACGGCCCTGCTTCGCATCGGGTCCGTTCGCATCGCTCTATTGAACCATCGCAGCTTCGCCATCAACCATCCGATTCTATACACCCACCTAGGTATCGATTTGAACGACGCCCAATCGGTGGTCTTAAAAACGGCAAGTAATTTTCAATTCTTCAGTCGCTGGCGACAGGGACTGATTCGGGTCGATTCTGCCGGCACAACCCAATCGAACCTTGCAGCCTTCACCTGGAAGCGACTGCCTCGGCCGATTTATCCCTTCGATCCGATCCATCGTTAGTCGTCGGCCCTAGCACTTGGCTGCTTTCCGCCAGGGGAACCTCACATCCCCGTGCTTCCGCTCTTTTGTTCACCACCCCTTTCGTGAGCTATATCTCCATAGATCGATTTGAAAGCGGTCTTGTTTTTGCATCGCGTGAGAAGCGCTATGTCAGGAAGTTGGCTCACAAGAAACCAATGGAGTCGTTCGCCATTCGTACCGGCCGTGGGTGCGGCGGCGATCCTGTTGGCCATTGCCGCCAGCTGCTACGGTTTGCTCGGAACTCGCTCCGTCGCAAAGCCTTTTGATGAAAGCCATCTGCGCGTCGGTATTCTGCCGGAGCGGACTGCGGCCGAAAGCGTCCGCAAGTCGCGTCGCTTGCTGTCCTACCTGGAAAAGGACTTCGGAATCCCGTGCCACAAGGTGGACGTGGATTCCCCTGAAGACCTGCTCGACCAGTTCGTCGCGGGCGAAATCGACTTGGCGTTATTGAATGCCTATACCTTCGTCCAAGCACGTCAGCGGTGCAACGCGGTACCGCTTGTTACCCGCACGAACGACCCCTGGTCGACTGCGGTGCTGGTAGCCCCCGCGAAAACATTTGCCGAAGCATCGAACCGGTCGCTGGAGTCTTTTCGAGGCCAATCGATCGCGACAGGCCCGTCGCATTCGACCTGCGGCGACTTGATACCGCGACACTTGCTGACCCGGATCGGCGAGTCACCGGACTCGTTCTTCAGCGAAATCCACTTTTGCAGCCATCCCAACGAAATCTTTGAAAAGCTCGCAGATGGCTCCACGCAACTCGCGGCGATGAACTCGAACTGCCTCGACAAACAAAGTAACGCAGATGCCGCGATGCTTGATTCACTCTCGATCGTCTGGGAATCCACGCCCTTCGTTGACCATGTTTGGACCGTCACCAATCGAATGCCAGTTCGGATCCAACATCGGATCCGCGATGCGTTTCTGGCCTTGCGGGAGTCCGATCCGGAGCACGCCGCGATCCTCGCGGACCAGGATTCAGGCGGTTACCTGCCGGTCATCGTCAGCGACTTCGACGGCGTTGCGGAACTGGTTCGCGAATTGAACGAATCCGGCAATCATCGGAGCGAAAGCCCATGATTCCGGTGCAATCGCCAGACACGAAGGACCTTCAACGACAGCGGTTCGGGATGATAGTCGCTGCCGTACTTTCCACGCTGGTTCCGCTGGCCGTTTTTCTGATCGGCCATCGCACCGAGCGGCGATTGACGTCTCAAAGCATGGAACTGCACTTGGCGAGCATCCATTCCGCTCAAGAAGCAATGCTGCATGTGGAACACTTGCTTGCAACGCCGGAACCGAGTCGACGCGGCACACGCGATTCGACTCGTCGTCGCCAAAATGCGCGGCTCAACGCGATCGGCGGGCAACTCGACCTCCTGCTGGAACTTCAGCGCCGATCACCCGCCACGACTCCGGACTCGCTTACACGTCGGCTTCAGGATTATCGCGATTTAGT